>NZ_SBAR01000002.1:130478-223271 GCF_016617625.1 Erysipelothrix sp. strain 2 (EsS2-6-Brazil) | reverse complement strand
GAACACCTACAGATAATCCAATTATCGAATCATTAAATGGATGGATTAAAGCAGAAATGGCGTGTGATTATCAATACTGGTCCGTAGATAACTTTGAAAATTTTATCGAAGAATATGTACATTATTTTAATTTTAAAAGACCTGCTTACTGTTTAAATTACAAAACCCCTATCCAATATAAAATGGATAAGGGTTTCTAGTTTTTTATTAATGTCTACTTTTGTTTGACAACTCCATCTTAGAGTGGTTTTTTTTTAGGTTTATTTAAGCGCGCACCATACTTATTATTGGGTGATTTAAATGATTTGTGACCGTTGTGGCTACATCGTTCAAAATGATAAATGCCGAAGATGTCTTTATTACAGTCAATATCTCGTGGATTTGGAGTCATGTCAGCAGGAGTCTGTAACCAACAATGATGCGATATGTACACTTCCTTTTAAATTGACAGCATATCAAAACGATATTGCGAATCGTTTGTGTGAATTGGTTAAGACGGAAGATGTATTTTTAGAAGCGGTTTGTGGTGCTGGGAAAACAGAAATCTGTGTCCCCCTTATTGAACAATTACTGAGAGAGGGGAAATGTGTTTGTTGGGCAGTTCCTCGCAGAGCAATTGTGCTTGAGTTGTATGAACGATTTCAATTGTATTTTAAAACTGTCAAAGTCGCATGTGTATGTGGTGGGAAAACGGATGATGTTATTGCACCGCTTATTATTTGTACGACGCATCAACTTTATCGATACGATCATCAATTTGATCTGTTAATTTTAGATGAGCCGGATGCCTTCCCATTTGCAAATGATGCGTTGTTGCTTAAATTTGTTTTGAACGCTTGTAAAGGACGTATTGTCTATCTTAGTGCAACATGTAATGCATACCTTGAATCCTTATGCGAGTCCAAGCAGGTAAAACATCTATATGCATCATTGCGTCCCAGTGGGAAACTTTTACCGGTCCCAATTTATATTCAATCGTTCTTTCCAATACTACGAATGTTAATTGAGTATCGAAAAAACAAAAAAGAGAGTTTGCTCATATTTGTACCAACACGTAAGCTGGCGCAGGTGCTATCGTTATTATTACGTGTGCCTTCGATTACATCACAGACCACAAATCGTGACGTGGTCTTGGAGCATTTTAGAGAATGTGGAGGGGTACTCGTTTGCACAACGGTACTCGAACGCGGTGTAACGTTTAAAAAATGTGATGTATTTGTACTTTATGCAGATCACCCAATTTTTAATACTTCATCATTAGTACAAATTGCTGGACGCGTAGAACGTGGTTTGAATCCAAAAAAAGGAGTATGTATGTGTTTTTTTCTCGAATTGACACCGTCCTTACAAAGGGCAAAACAGATCATCGACAGTGCGAACAAGCATGCGATATTTGCTTTAAGAGCATTGGAATGAAACCATTCATTGATTCGGTTATGCATCCAAGGCAGCATTTGTTATGTTCATGCTGTTGTGCCCAGCTACGAATCAAGAAATTTTACCGCGAAGACCTTTCCGTCAAAACGTGTGTATTGTTTGAGTATCGAGATTTTATTCGAAACCTTATCCTAAGATACAAAGTTCATAATGATGATTATCTGAAACGATATTTGTTTGAATATCATCGACTTTGGATTCGACTTCATTATGTAGGGTACCATTATGTTATTGCGCCATCGCACCAAAATACAACTAAAAGTAGTAAGAAAAATCATTTAGAAAATTTAGTTGAAAATATCGGACTCAAGTGCAGTGGAATCAACCTCATCAACACGGCACCCATAAAGCAAGCTCAATGTAATGCGCAACAGCGGTGCTTGATCAGAAATCATATTCAACTCGAAAAAGTCCTACACACAAAGACAAAGAAAATTTTAATCATTGATGACATTGTAACAACTGGAAATACTTTAGAAACAATTGCAGGTCAACTCAGTCCCTATGTCAATCAGATTGAGGCACTCTGCCTCGCGGGGACGTTACCAAACCGTAAGTAAGCGATTTCACTTGCCTTTTAAGTACCTCTATCGTATAATTTTATTGAATTTAAAAGTATATAAATATGCTTAGAAAGGGTCTGTACAATGAAGGGGAAAGTTAAAACATTCAACAAAAACAAAGGATTCGGATTTATCACGGCAGAAGATGGCCAAGACATATTTTTCCATTACACACATCTGATTATGGAAGGATTTAAAACCATTGAAGAGGGTACTGAAGTTGAATTTGAACTTGTGGAATCCGATCGCGGTTTGCAAGCACATAATATTGTGAGAATCTAGAGTAAAAAAGTTGGTCATGCCAACTTTTTTAGTTATGTATTCTGAAATCGTTATGTGTTACAATATCAAGGAATGGAGGCTTGAATTATGGCTGGATTTTTAAGTAATCTTTTTAGTGGCGATCGTAAGATTTTAAATGAAATTGAAAAAATTGCAAATGAAATTGATGCATTGGCAGATGAGACGCGAGCTCTATCTGATGAAGCATTAAAAGAAAAAACTAATGAATTTAAAAACCGTATTGCGCAAGGGGAAACTTTAGATGATCTTCTTGTGGAAGCTTATGCTGTTGCACGTGAGGCTGCATATCGCGTTATTGGCGAATTTCCATATGTTGTTCAGCTCATGGGGGCTATAATTCTTCACCGCGGTGATATCGCGGAAATGAAGACCGGAGAAGGGAAAACATTAACTGCAATTATGCCTGCTTACCTTAATGCGTTAGAGGGTAAAGGGGTTCATGTTATTACGGTTAATGAGTATCTTGCTCAACGTGATGCGGAATGGATGGGTGAGATTCACCGATTCTTAGGACTTACAGTCGGTATAAACGTGCGCGCTTTATCACCTTCAGGTAAACGCGAGGTATATGAATGTGATATTACATATACGACAAACTCAGAAGTTGGTTTCGACTATCTTCGAGACAATATGGTGACAAAGGTCGAACAACGTGTTTTACGTCCTTTAAACTATGCGCTTGTTGATGAGGTTGACTCGATTCTCATTGATGAATCACGAACACCCTTAATTATTTCAGGTGGTGCACGTGATGGTGCGAAGTTGTATGAATCTTCAGATAAATTTGCGAAAAAACTAAGCGAAGGTGCAGACTACGTAATTGATGTTAAGTCAAAAACAGTCCAACTTACTGAAGCGGGTGTTGAAAAGGCAGAACGCACTTTTAAAGTAGATAACCTCTATGATCTTGATAATACATCGTTGGTGCACCATATCAATAATGCATTAAAAGCAAATTACATTATGCTTAATGACATTGAATATGTTGTTCAAGATAATGAAGTGGTGATTGTGGATCAGTTTACAGGACGTTTGATGGAAGGACGTGAGTATTCTGATGGACTTCACCAAGCACTGTGCGCAAAAGAAGGCGTAACAATTAAACAAGAAACGGTAACGTTAGCAACCGTAACGTATCAAAATTTCTTCAGACTTTATAATAAACTTTCAGGGATGACCGGAACTGCGAAAACGGAAGAGGAAGAATTCCTCGAAATTTATAACATGCGTGTTTTAGAAGTTCCGACAAACCGTCCGATTGCACGTCAAGATCTACCAGATCTTGTATACGGTACACGCAAGGCGAAATTTGAAGCCCTTATTGAAACCGTACGTGAGCTTAATGAAAAAGGACAACCCGTGCTTGTGGGTACTGTTGCTGTTGAAACATCTGAATACTTAAGTATGATGATGAAACAACGTAAGATTAAACATGAAGTTTTAAATGCGAAAAATCATGCTCGTGAAGCACAAATTATTGAAAAAGCAGGGCGTAAAGGTTCTGTAACAATTGCAACCAACATGGCTGGTCGTGGTACCGATATTAAACTTGATGAAGAATCAAGAGCGTTAGGTGGTCTTGCAGTTTTAGGTAGTGAGCGTCATGAATCACGTCGTATTGATAACCAATTACGCGGTCGTTCAGGTCGTCAAGGGGATCCAGGGATGTCCCGTTTCTTCGTTTCATTTGAAGATGATTTAATGCTGCGTCACGGTAGTGAGCGTTTTGAAAATGTTTATAGTCAATTGGGAGATGTAGCAATTGAAAACAAAGTAATTACAAAACAAATTAGTGCTGCACAACGACGTGTTGAAGGGGTCAACTTTGACATTCGTAAGACACTGCTTGATTATGATGATGTACTACGTCAACAACGTGAAATCATTTATGAACAACGCGATTACGTTTTAGAAAACGAAGATGTTCATGGAATAATTAAAGAAATGTATAAACGTGTTGTATCAGATACCATCGCATCGTATACAAATACAGAGTCAAGAGATCTTTCAATTGACAAGGAAGGACTTGTAGAAGCATTAGACAAACTTGGTTTGATCGATGACACATTCGATCTAACATCGTTGGATAAAGCATCACAAGAAGATATTCAAACAATCATCACGGATGCTGCATGGGAAAAATACGAAACCAAAATTTCTGATGTTCAAGATCAATTTACTCGTGTTGAAAAAGAAGTTGTTCTTAACATGATTGATCGATCATGGGTTGATCATATCGATGCTATGAGTAAGTTGAGAGAAGGGATTCATTTGCGCTCTTATGCACAGGATAAACCGCTCCAGGCTTATGTGACTGAAGGATTTGAAATGTTTGAAGAAATGCTAGGACAAATTGCACAAGACATTGTAATGTTCTGTGTAAACGTAAAAATAGAGTACAGACAATAGATAGGGTGATACGATGGAATTATTTGAAATAGCACAGATTGTTGATTCAACAACATCTGATTTGAAAGCACTTGGTGATTCACTTTGACTTAGCTCAAAAAGAAGCTAAAATCAAAGAACTTGAATCAGAAATGGTTGAGGACGGTTTTTGGGATGATCATCGTCACAGTTCTCAACATATTCAAAAGCTGAATCAATTAAAAAAAGTCGTTGAAACACATCACGATTTACTCGAACGATTGATGTCATGCTCCGATAGCATTCTTTTACTAAAAGAAGAGTCGGATGAGGAGTTTCAAACCTCACTTGAAGCAGAAGTTAAAGAAATTCAAAAAGAAATGGAATCTTTCTCGGTACTTGTACTTCTAAGTCATGACTACGACCAAAAAAATGCAATTGTGGAAATCCATCCGGGTGCCGGTGGGACAGAAAGTCAAGATTTCGCAGAAATGTTGTACCGTATGTACACACGCTGGGCGCAAGATCACGGATTTAAGATTAGTGTTCTTAACTATCTTGATGGCGATGAAGCAGGGCTAAAGTCCGTATCTTTTTCCGTCTCGGGAATGTTTGCATATGGTTATCTTAAAGCTGAAAAGGGTGTGCACCGTCTTGTTAGAATTAGTCCTTTTGATTCATCAGGTCGCCGTCACACATCATTTGCTTCCGTTGATGTCGCACCCGAGTTTGATGATAGTATTGAAATTACAATTTTACCAGAAGACATTGATGTTGATACCATGCGTGCAACAGGCGCTGGAGGACAACATGTTAATAAAACGGATTCAGCAGTGCGGATAACGCACAAGAAAACGGGTATCGTTGTGACATGTCAAGCGGGAAGAAGTCAACTTCAAAATAGAGAAGAAGCCTTAATGATGCTTAAGAGTAAATTGTATCAAAGAGAAATCGAAGAAAAACAGGCTCAACTTGCAGCCATAAAGGGTGAGCATAAGCTTATTGAATGGGGATCACAAATTCGATCTTATGTCGCTCATCCATACACAATGGTGAAAGATCATCGTACAAAATTTGAGACGAGCCAATATGGTGATGTATTAGATGGTGATATTGATGATTTTATTGAAGCATTTTTAAAAATGAATGTAGGAGTATAGAATGGATCGTATAAAAGAACATTTAAGCGACTTGCTATTTTTACTTCTAGGAAACTTTGTACTTGCGGTAGCTGTAACATTTTTTATACTACCCAATAATATTCTTTCTGGGGGCGTATCGGGTGTATCCGTTGCGCTCTACCCATTTATAGGGATTGAAAAAGAATTGATGATTAATATTATTTATGCATCATCGTTTCTATTAGGGTTGGTTTTCTTAGGTAAACGATTTGCAATTAAAACGCTAGCGAGCACAATATTATCCCCTTTGTTAATTAACCTTCTATCAACAGTCGGATACGCACCTGTCGTTGAGCCAATACTAGCATCGATTTTTGGAGGCGCATTAATGGGAATTGGATTGGGATTAACATTTAGGACTGGTGCAAGTACTGGTGGTATGGATATTCCACCCTTAATTCTATCAAAGTATACTGGGATTAAGGTCTCTGTATGGATTGCACTTATCGATACTGTTACAGTACTACTAGGCCTAAAGAGTTATGGATTGAACAATGTCCTGATTGGGTTTTTATCAATTTTTACTTCAGCGGTAGCGATTGATAAGATTCAGATGATTTCAGGAGAGCAAGCAAAACAAGTATTTATTATAACCGATGAAGTAAATGAAGTTTTAAATCGTATTCATACTATGATTGATCGAGGATCAACGCGCATTCCGGCAACTGGTGGATATACGAATGAATCACGTGAAATTATTTTAACGGTATTAATGAAAGACCAATATGTCGAGCTGGAGCGTCTTGTTAAAGAGGTTGATCCAAATGCATTTTTGATTGTATCAGATGCTACGGAGGTTCATGGGAAGGGCTTTATGAAGGCATCAATCACATAGCCTACCATACTTTTTCACATTATGGACATAAACGGTGTGATATAATAACACATGATAAAAGGAGTGAGTTGATCGATGTTATATTTCGAAAATGTATCAAAACAGTATAAAAACGGTGTTAACGCGCTCTATAATATTAATCTTGGAATTGAACAAGGCGAATTTGTTTATATCATTGGACCGACAGGTTCAGGAAAATCTACGATGATTCGTCTCTTAAATGGTGAAGAAATACCTACTAAAGGAACCGTTAAAGTTGGGAAATTTAATGTAGGTAAATTAAAACATTCAAAAGTGCCGCTCTATCGACGTCACATTGGAGTAGTATTTCAGGACTTTAAATTATTAGAACGTAAAACAGTATTTGAGAATATTGCTTTTGCACTTGAAGTTGTTAATACACCACGCGTTGAATTACGCAAGCGTGTACGCGAAGTTTTAAGACTTGTGGATTTAACTGAAAAGGCAAATGCTTATCCGAATGAATTATCAGGGGGACAACAACAACGTGTTGCAATTGGACGCGCGATTGCAAATAGACCCAAAGTTCTTATTTGTGATGAACCAACAGGGAATCTTGATCCCGATAAATCAACGGAGATTATTCATTTATTGGAACGCATTAATGAAGAAGAAGCAACAACAGTCGTAATGGTCACACACGATGTTGAAATTGTTAATAAAAACAAAAAACGTACAATTGCTTTAGATGAAGGCCACTTGGTGGCAGATTTGACTGCGGGAGGATATATCAACCATGGGTAGAGTCTGGCGTCATATCAAAGATGGTTTTACAGGTGTTACACGACACTTTGCATTATCACTATCAAGTATTTCATCGGTTACTGTGACCCTCTTACTAATGTCAATCTTTCTATTTTTAAGTGTAAACATTAGCACAATTACGAAATCAATGGAACAAAGTGTTCAGATCCATGCTCAGATTTCGAATGACTATGAGGAAAAATCACAGATTAATGAAATTCAAAAACAAATTGAACAATTACCAGAAGTTTTAGATGTTAAGTTTTCATCCAAAGAAAACGAGCTTGATGCATTTATTCGAGCCAATGACTCAGAAGATGCCGAAAGTCTTTACGGTGGTTATCGTGGAGAAAACAATCCGATGTTGAACGCGTTTTTAATCAATGCCAAATCGGGGGATGAAATTAAAGACTTATCAAATAAAATTGCGAAAATCGAAGGTGTTTATAAAACAAGTTACGGAGGAAGCGGAACAACTGATTTCCTTGGTATGCTTGAACAAGTTCGAAATATCGGGTTTATTATTGTAATCACACTTGCTGTGATTGCTGTATTTTTAATATCGAATACGATACGTGTTTCAATTCATTCACGTCGTCGTGAAATTAGTATTATGCGAACGGTGGGTGCAACCAATTGGTACATCCGTTGGCCGTTTATCATCGAGGGGATGATAATTGGATTACTCGGAGCAGTAATTCCTATTGTTATATCGATATTTGGATATCAATACTTATATCAAGCAACGGGCGGTATATTAATATCGCAAATGTTTAAATTGGTTGCAGTTTATCCATTATCACTACAAATCTCAGGGATTCTAGCATTAATTGGAATCGTTGTAGGAGCATTGGGAAGTCTCTTCTCAGTGGGTAAATTCTTAAGGTGGTCACGATGAAAAAATTTTTCAGAAATGTTATAATCATATTAGTAGTAGTATTAATGCTTGCTGGCGTGCTGGCACCCGTGTTTGTTACGGTGCCAATCTACGCTGAGGATATTAAATCACTTCAAAATTCAATTGCTGAACGTGAGAAAGAGCTCGAGGCGCAAAAGGCGAAACAGGCTAATATTAAAGAACAACTTTCTGAAGAAGTCGCTAAGTTGGATGATTATCGCCAACAAATCAAAAATCTTGAAGCAGAAATTGAGTCGATGAAGACAGCGATCGCAACTTCGGAAGAAGAGATCAAACGCCTTCAAACAAGTATCGATGAGAGAGCGAAAAAGATTAAAGAAACGGAAGAGAAGGTTAAGGGCTATATGGTCAATGCCCAATCATCTTCTCGTGTTAACGGTTATTTCGAGTTTGTAATGGGTGCTGAAGATTTCGCTGAGATGGTTCGTCGTCTTGAAGGTATGGGCGCCATTAAACGTTATAACGAAGATCTAATCCGTGAAATGAATGAAATTAAAACAGAATTGGAAGCAGATAAAGCAAAACAAGAAGAAGAAAAACAAGCGATTGTTTTACGTAAAGAAGCTTCGGAACTTCAAAAGGAAGAAGCAAAACTTCTTGAGGAACGTGTTCGCGCCGTCATTACAGAGCTTCATCAAAAAGAAAAAGAAGCCCAAGAGCAAATTGCGAGCATTAATGACAAAAACAAAGCGGATGAAGAACGTATTAAAGAACTTCAGTTTCCCTCAACACCTGGAACAGGTGGCAATGGTTTTACATTACCACTCCCATCAGGAACCTTTAGCGTCACTGCCGATGTTTGGCATTATCCAGAAGAATATGGTGGAAGCGCTCATGCTGGTGTCGATTTAGGTGTAAGTCAAGGAACTCCGGTATTTGCGGTTGGTAATGGACTTATTGTTTCAACCAATTCAGGCTGTTATCCAGGCAATTGGAGTTGCGGTGGAGGTTATGGAAACTACATTTCATATATTGTAAATGTAGGGGGACATAACTATGGAATTCTTGTTGCCCATCTATCCGCTGTATCGGTTTCAAAAAATCAAGTAGTATCTGCTGGTAGTCAAATTGGACTTTCAGGAAATACCGGATCTTCAACCGGACCACATCTTCATGTTGAAACAATTGATATGGGACCTGGGACCATTTTAGATGCTTGGAATCGATGGAATGGTGATCCTCAATTTGGAACAGGTCCGGCTTCTTACGGGGGCCGACGTTGTGATCAAGGTTACGGTGTTCCATGTCGCCTTTATCCGCGACAAACATTAGGAATTTAATTATAGAAAAAAGTACAAATCTCCGTTTGTACTTTCTTTGCCTAGTATCCTACTCGTCTATGATTTGTTCATAGTTCTGTACTATTACGAAATAGGAGTGATTGTATGAAAAAAATAATCAAAAATGGACTGTGTATATTTCTTGCGTTGTTTGTGCTTGGTGGAACGTTAACACCTGCAATCAGTACAACTGTATTTGCTGCGTCCTCAGACACAACAAAAGAACAAGAAGAAAGACGCGCACAAATTGAAGAAAATAAGAAAAAATTGAGCGCGCTTGAAGGATCTCAGAAAGATATTAAGGCAAACTTAACAGAAGAAATGAAAAACTTAAGCGGATATAAAGAACAAATCGCAAGTTTAGATTCAAAAATAAAAGAAATCGAAGGTGAGATTCGCGTTTCTGAAGCACAGATTGTTCAGCTTCAAAAATCGATTGATGAACGACAAGCTAAGATTGAAGAGACAGACGTAAAGGTTAAATCCTATATGTTAAATGCGCAATCTGCTACACGCGTAAATGGTTATTTTGAATTTATGATGATGACGGGCGAAGATTTTTCTCAAATTGTGCGACGGTTTGAAGTATTGAGTTCCATTAAACGCTATAATGAAGAACTTGTACGTTCAATCTATAAAATCAAACTCGAACTTGAAGCAGATAAGAAACTTCAAGAAGTTGAGCGTGAAGAAATTAAACTTCACAAAGAGGACATCGAACTTCAAAAAGAGACTGCAAAGATCTACGAGAAACATGTCGAGGAAATTGTGAAAGAACTTCAAAAACAAGAAGCAGAATTACAAGATGAACTTGATGAAATTAAGTATGTTAATGCAGGGCATGAAACTCAGATTAAAGCGTTAGCAGAACAACTTGCTCATGAACTTGCCCAAGAACAAAATAATAATTCAGGTTCGCAAGGATCAAATGGTGGCTCTACCGGTGGTGAGTCATCAGGAGAATCTCAAGAAAATGGTTCTACAGGTGGAGAATCAAGCGAAGGGGGATCTACCGGTGGTGGATCAACTGGAGGAGGCTCTACGGGTGGTGGATCAACAAGTGGATTTTCACTGCCTCTCGATCCAGGAGTATACCGAGTAGGAAACAGTGTTTGGGCGTATGACTGGGGCTCACCTCATATGGGTGTGGATCTTGAAGTCTATTATGGAAACAATGCACGTTCAGTAGGAACTGGAATGGTTGTTGCAACGAATTCCGGATGTTCTGAAGGAAACTGGGCTTGTGGTGGAGGTTATGGAAACTATATTTCATACCTTGTGCACGTAAACGGACAAAATTATGGTATTCTGTTTGCCCATTTAAGTGCTGTTTATGTTTCGGAAGGACAAATTGTTCATCCAGGTTCAGTACTTGGACTCACGGGTAATACCGGTGCATCAACCGGACCTCACTTACATGTTGAAACTATTAACATGGGTGGTGGATCAATCTATGATGCTTGGAGTTTATGGGCTGAGAATAGTACTATGAACTTTGGGACAGGATCTGCAAGCAGTGGTGGTCGACGTTGTGATCAAGGCTATGGTGTTCCATGTCGATTACATCCGCAATCAACGCTTGGACTCTACTAAAAAAACTGAGCTCAATAGACTCAGTTTTTTTTCTGCTCAAATCCAAATTATGAATCCATCAGTTTCGCTTCCATTTGACGGATAAACGCATCAAAATTCGATTCAAAAATAATGCAATCAATCTGTTCATGTGATGAGAATCCGACATTTGCTGCTGTATCCAAATATGTTTGAATCCCATCATAGTAATGGTTAATATTTAAGAAACCGTAAGGCTTGTTATGAATTCCAATCTGATTCCATGTAATGACTTCAAAAATTTCTTCCATCGTTCCACATCCACCGGGAAAAGCAATAAACCCATCTGCCATATCCATCATCAGTGCTTTTCGTTCATGCATATCCTTCACAAGTATGGATTCGGAGAGTCCTTCATGGAGGATTTCCTTATCCGCAAGAACCTTTGGCATTACACCAATAACATATCCGCCTTCTTGCAACATCGTATCCGCAAGAAGCCCCATAATCCCTACTTTTGCGCCACCATAAATTAATTGAATATCATGATGTGAAAAATACGTGGCAAGTCGTATCGCTTCATCGCGATAAATCGGCAATTCTGGCATTTTTGATCCACAAAAAACTGCAATTCGTTTCATAATGTGTCCTCCGTGATTTATTTGTGATTATTAATATTATAACATTGAATTCTTATTCCCTTATGCTAGGATTATATTAGATTACTTTTACCATAGTCTATGTTAACGCTTAAGGCTGAGTCTATGGTAAACTATAACCATATTGAGGTGATTTCATTGAAAGATAAAAATAAAAAAGTAAGTATAAAACTCGAACGTCATCGATGGCCTGATGAAATAGCAAAAGACCAACAGAAACGACGCAAGGCTTTTAAAATCGTAATCGTGATTATTGTTGCATTTTTACTTGGTACTCAATTTAATAAAATTTCAAGCTTTGCGGGAGGGCCAACAGAGGCACATGCTGGCGTAGAGCGTTTTGATCGTGTTTACCGTGATTTGCTTGCAAGTTGGTATTTTAAAACGGATATGGATCATCCGGAATCAGAAATGATTGATAATGCGATAAAAGGGATGCTTGAAAAAAACGGAGATCAACATACTTCGTACATGACTCAAGAAGAAATGAATAATTTAAATGAGTCGATAAACATGAATTTTGATGGTATTGGTGTCCAATATTACGCAGGAAATGGTGCGAATATCATTACTCGTGTATTTAAGGGATCCCCAGCGGAAGGTGCTGGCCTTTTAGCGGGTGATGTCCTTTCTAAAGTTGATGGTGTTGAAATTAAAACCGTAGATCGTGAAAAAATTCAAGAATTAATCATGGGAAAGGAAGGCACTTCAGTTAAAGTTGAAGTCTTACGTGATCAAAAACCGATCGAGTTTGATATTAAACGTGGAAAGATTAACGCACTGGTTTGGGGCGAGATTCGTGATGGCGTGGGTTATATCGAAATATCCTCATTTGGTAAAAATCTTGCGGATGCAACGAAGCTTTATCTAGATGAATTTCTGGAGCAAGGCATCGATAAACTCGTAATTGATTTACGCGATAATGGCGGCGGATACTTGCAAGCTATCGAGGACATTGCACGAATTTTCTTTGATAATGATGAAATTGTCTATAAAGAAGACTTTATGAACCATTCTGAGAAGGTGTATAAAGTGACAGATAGTGAGAAAAATCAGTACCCATTCAAAAATATTGCAGTACTTATTAACGAAAAATCTGCAAGTGCTTCGGAAGTACTGACACTAGCACTCCAAGAAAATCGTGGCGTTCAAGTTGTTGGGGTTAATTCATATGGAAAAGGGACAGTTCAAACACAACATGAATATCCTGATAAGAGTGCTTTAAAAGTAACAATTGCGAAGTGGAATTCACCAAAAGGAAATAATATTCACGGTACGGGTATTAAACCGGATGTGGAAGTGAAGTTACCGGCAATTTTCTATACCAATTTTGTCGTGTTAGACGATTCTAAGGAAATACACGTTGATGCAGTGCATGAAGCGGTTGTGTATACTCAAAATGCGCTCAAATTTTTAGGATACCACAATGGCCGTACGGATGGCTATTATGATATCCAAACATCAGAAGCCTTAATGAAATATAAAGCCAATCTTAATCTAACGATAAATGATACGATTGATCATAGCGTTCAAGAGCAGTTGTACAGTTCGGTTGTTTCAGAGTGGTCAAGTAACCGTAATGCTCGAGATGTCCAGTTACAAAAAGCAATTGAGGTTGTGAAAAATGGCAAATAAAGAGGAACATAAATTTGAACTTGTTTCCAAATTCGAACCGAAAGGGGACCAAATTAAAGCAATTGGTGCACTTACAGATGGAATTTTAGAAGGTAAAAAAGAACAAGTTCTTTTAGGGGCAACTGGAACGGGGAAAACCTTTACAGTAAGTCAAGTTATTGCGAAGTTAAACAGACCAACCCTTGTTTTTGTACATAACAAGACACTTGCTGGGCAACTTTATTCAGAGTTCAAAGAATTTTTTCCAAATAACCGGGTTGAATACTTCGTTTCAAACTTTGATTATTATCAGCCAGAAGCTTACTTACCCGGCTCAGATACTTATATCGAAAAAAGTTCAATGATTAATCAAGAATTGGATATGCTGCGACACGCTGCACAAAACTCGGTATTACAACGTCGTGACACAATCATTGTCGCATCCGTGGCGAGTATTTATGCAACTGCGGATCCAAGTTACTATAAAGAAATGCTTTACGTAATGCGCGTTGGACAAGAAATTTCGCGGGAAGATTTGATGCGTGATCTTGTGAAGCGTCAGTACATTCGTAATGATATTGAACAAAGTGTTGGAACATTTAGGGTTCGTGGTGATGTGATTGAAGTCGTTCGCGGTGATCGTGACGATATCGTGGTTCGCGTTGAATTTTTTGGCGATGAAATTGATCGAATCGTGGAAGTCGATCGCATTACCGGGAATGTTCGTGAAGGTTATTTAGTCTACGATATCTTTCCGGCAAATCAGTATGCTCGAGATATGGATCAAATTCGTCCTGCAGCCGACCGGATTGAAGCAGAGTTACAGGAACGTCTTGCTTATTTTGAATCTGAGAATAAACTGGTTGAATACCAACGCCTCAAACAACGGACTGAATATGATCTTGAGGCATTACGGGAATTTGGGATGTGCTCGGGTGTTGAAAACTACTCCATGCATATTGATGGTCGAGATCCAAATCAACGTCCTTATACATTATTCGATTATTTCCCTGATGATTATTTATTTGTTGTGGATGAGTCTCATGTGTCATTACCGCAAGTTCGAGGGATGTACAACGGTGATCAGTCCCGTAAACGCACACTTGTGGAATATGGATTCCGCTTGCCGAGTGCCATGAACAACCGTCCAATGACATTTGAGGAATTCACAAGTGTTCAAAAACAAACGATATATGTTTCTGCGACACCTGGCGATTATGAACTTGAAAAAGTGAATCATGAGGTTGTTGAACAAATTATTCGACCAACTGGACTTCTAGATCCGACAATTGAAATTAAAAAAAGTCAGGGACAGGTGGATGATTTAATTGACCAAATTCTCGAACGTCGCGAGCGTGATGAGCGTGTCCTGATCACGACACTTACGGTGAAGATGGCTCAAGATTTAACGAATTATCTTCTTGAAACGGGTATTAAAGTCGCATACCTTCATCATGAAACCAAGACTTTGGAACGTATTGAAATATTAAGAGATTTACGCTTAGGAAAATACGATGTCGTTGTTGGGATTAACCTCTTAAGAGAAGGGTTAGACCTTCCCGAGGTAAGTCTTATTGCGATTCTTGATGCCGATAAAGAAGGATTCCTAAGATCCTATCGATCACTTGTTCAGATTGTAGGGCGTGCAGCTCGAAATTCAAACGGTCATGTTATTATGTACGCAGATAAAATAACGGATTCCATGAAAAAAACAATTGATGAAACGAGACGAAGACGCGATATCCAAATTGCGTATAACGAAAAACATGGCATTACTCCGAAAACCATTAAAAAAGAAATTCGTGATGTAATTGCAGGAAAAGAAACCGCTGAATTGACACATCGTATCCGCAATAATAAAGGAAAACGTAAAGATAAAAAAGCTGTGGATGAACTTATCCAAAAACTCGAGAAAGAAATGCGAGAAGCTGCGGCACTTCTTGATTTTGAGAGAGCAGCTCAACTTCGTGATATTGTTATGGAGATGAAAGCAAGCTTGTAGACCAAGGAAACTTGGTCTTTTTTTGTAGTTTTTGTGCACTCATGCGATAATAGAATTAAATGAAGAGAATGTTGATTTGTTTGAAATCAAATATTGGAACGAAGTAATGTGATAGGGTTTCTTAAAAATGGTAATTATTTATTACCAGAGGAGGCGTGCTATGCGAACTGAAACTGAAATTATGACTGTAATTTTGGAAGAAGCGGAATCAAGTCCACAGATTCGAATTGTTGCGATGAATGGTTCACGGGTAAATAAAAATATCGAAAAAGATGCAATGCAAGATTATGATATTGCATACATAGTCGATGACATCGAATATTATAAAAATCATCAATCATGGTTGGAACCTTTTGGAAAGATATTGATGATGCAAAGACCCGATGATTTTACGCTGTTTGGGCAAACACAGTCTCGAGATTATCATTACTTGGTTCAGTTTGAAGACGGGATTCGTATCGACTTCACATTTGTATCCATCGAGAATCTTGAAGATTATCTTCAGGAAGATCATCTAGTATCCATCATTTTGGATAAGGATTCCATTATATCCGGTGTCCTTCCTGCAAGTGATCAAGATTATTGGGTTCGTAAGCCAAGTGAGCAAAGTTACCGTGACTGTATTAATGAGATGTTGTGGTTATCCTTTTATGTCGTTAAAGGTATCAAGCGCCATGAGCCAATTTACGCAATGGACCACCTTGCATTGATGCGCGGAATGTTGCTTCAAATGATTACGTGGCAAGTTGGATTTGAAACAGAATTTTCCTTGAGTGTTGGGAAGAATTATAAACATCTTGATCGATATATTAGTTCGAGTATGTGGGAAAAGCTACTTTCAACGTATAACTTAAGTTCAAAAGAGCAGTGTGTCATTGTGTTGGAGTCCATGCTTACAATCTTCTCGGTAGTTGCTGATCGCGTAGGAGATTATGGAACTTTTGTATATGATCGTCATGAATACCATGATGTTTCAACTTATGTCTTAAATCAGATTAACGGTGAGTAAAGCGGTATTGTGGAGTTAAGAAACATGTTATAATTTGTTCAGTAGGTGAGAGATATGGAAAACAATAAAATTGTCATTAAAGGTGCAAAAGAGAATAATCTAAAAAATATTAGCCTTGAGATTCCAAGAGATAAACTTGTAATTATGACGGGCCTTTCTGGGTCTGGTAAAACGAGTTTAGCGTTTGATACGATTTATGCTGAAGGACAGCGTCGTTATGTCGAGTCACTCAGTTCGTATGCACGTCAGTTCTTAGGAAATATGGAAAAGCCGGATGTTGAGTTAATTGAAGGACTTTCTCCATCGATTGCAATTGATCAAAAAACAACAAGTAATAATCCTCGTTCCACTGTTGGAACAGTAACGGAGATTTATGATTACTTGCGTCTTTTGTATGCTCGAGTGGGTATCCCTTATTGCCCTACGCATAATATCGAAATTACGTCTCAGACGATTAAACAGATGGTTGATCGCATTATGATGCTTGAAGATAAAACACGTCTTGAAATCTTGGCGCCGGTTGTGAAAGCACAAAAGGGAGAACATCGCGATTTACTGGATCATCTTCGTAAAGAAGGTTATGTCCGTGCGTACATTGATGGTGCTTTAGTTATGTTGGATGAAGACGTCGCACTTGAAAAGAATAATCGTCATGATATCGACGTTGTCATTGACCGAATTGTTAAGAAGGAAGACAGCCGTTATCGATTGAGTGATTCATTAGAGACTGCCTTAAAATTGAGTAATGGAGTTGTACTCGTGAAAAATGGCGAGGAGAATATGGTGTTTTCAAGTAATTTTGCGTGCCCGGAGTGTGGATTCAGCATTGCATCCATCGAACCACGTCTTTTTTCTTTCAACTCACCCATGGGTGCATGTCACAACTGTAATGGTTTAGGCATGACGCAATCAGTAGATCTTGAGTTCTTAATTCCTGATCCGACTTTGTCGATTTCTGAAGGTGGGATTCGATACTATAAAAATATTGTGAATTCACAAAATATCGAGTGGCAGACATTTGAGCATCTCATTCAATTTGCGAAAGTTGATATTGATAAACCCATTAATAAATTAACGAAAAAACAAATGGATATTTTACTCTACGGAAGTGTTGTGCCCGTAAAATATGTTATTGAATCGCGTTCGGGAAATAGTTTTCACCGTAACGAACCCATCGAAGGGGTTGTAAGTTTAATTGAGCGACGTCATCGCGATACGACATCTTCATCATCGCGAGAATGGTATGGTTCGTTTATGGGTGAAGCTGTCTGTTCAGAGTGCCATGGTGCACGTCTGAATCAAGAAGCCTTAAGCGTGCGCGTAGGCGGATTAAACATTAGTCAATTTACTGAACAATCGATTGGTGATGCACTACATTTTATGGATCATTTAGAACTCGATGAGATGAAAGCAAATATTGCTGAACTTGTGATTAAAGAAATTGTCTCACGTCTAACATTCCTTAAGGATGTAGGACTAGAGTACTTAACGTTAGACCGTATTGCAGGAAGTCTTTCAGGTGGAGAATCTCAACGAATTCGTCTTGCCACCCAGATTGGGTCGCGCCTTACGGGCGTGCTCTATGTTTTAGATGAACCCTCAATTGGTCTACATCAACGTGATAATGCGCGTCTTATTGAGACGCTAAAGAACATGCGTGATCTAGGGAATACCTTGATTGTTGTGGAACATGATGAGGAGACGATGGAAGCTGCGGACTGGATCGTGGATATCGGACCGGGAGCGGGCGCACTGGGTGGAGAAGTTATTGCGAATGGCCCCCTAGAATCGATTTTAAAAAACGAAAATTCAATTACCGGTCAGTATCTAAGTGGTAAACGAAGAATTCCTACACCTCAAAAACGCCGTAAAGGCAATAAAAAGAAAATCGAAATTATGGGTGCGGAAGAAAATAACTTAAAAGGAATTAATGTTAAGTTTCCACTTGGAACATTTATCGCAGTTACAGGTGTAAGTGGTAGTGGTAAGTCGTCACTTGTTAATGAGGTCTTAAGCAAAACCGTTTATCATGCGCTTGGAAAACAACGTGTAAAACCTGGTAAACATAAAAAAATTAAAGGTCTCGATAATATTGATAAATTAATTACAATTGATCAAAATCCAATTGGACGTACACCACGTTCTAACCCTGCAACCTATACAGGGGTATTTGATGATATTCGTGACTTGTTTGCGAAAACACCTGAGGCCAAAATGCGCGGTTATGATAAAGGAAGATTCTCCTTTAATGTTGCCGGTGGCCGTTGTGAGATGTGTAAAGGTGATGGAGTCAAACGGATTTCGATGCACTTTTTACCGGATGTATTTGTTAAATGTAGTGAATGTGATGGTAAGCGCTATAACGATGAGACACTCCAAGTTCATTATAAAGAAAAAACAATTTTTGATATTCTTGATATGAGTATCGATGAGGCGACGGAATTCTTTGCACCGATTTCGAAAATTCGAAAAGGACTTGAAACGTTGCAGGATGTCGGACTGGGTTATATTAAACTGGGTCAATCAGCAACCACTTTATCCGGAGGTGAAGCACAGCGTGTTAAACTTGCGAGTGAGCTTCAAAGACCTTCTACTGGGAAGACGATGTTTGTTCTTGATGAACCGACAACAGGTTTACACAGTTATGATGTGGAAAAACTAACGGGAGTATTACAACGTATTGTGGATAATGGTGATACCGTAGTTGTGATTGAGCATAACCTTGATGTTATTAAAAATGCGGATTATGTTATTGACCTTGGTCCAGAAGGCGGTGAAGGAGGTGGAACACTTGTTGCTTGTGGTACACCTGAAGACATTTGCCAAGTCGAAGACAGCTATACTGGACATTATCTTAAAGGGGTCTTAGAAAAGGGGTAGTTTATGGAAGAAAGAGTTTCATGCAGTGTAAAAACACTCGTACATCATTTTGGATTTGAACAAGTGGCGGGAGACCGAGAATCGTTAAAACGACGAATTACTCTTCCGAATACAAACAGACCTGGCTTGGAATTAACGGGTTTTTATGCACATGCAGAACCAAAACGTGTAGTCATAATTGGGAATAAAGAATCCTCATTTATCAAAACATTGGATGAGTCCGAACAGGCCGAACGATTTGATACAATCTTGAATGAAGAAACACCGTTCGCGTTAATTACAGGTGGCAATCCATGTCCGCCAACCCTTCGTAATGTTGCGAACAAAAAGAATTTCCCCGTGTTTGTTACAGACCGACCAAGTTCAGATATCATGGTGGAAATCGTTACGTTTTTAGATGAGGTCTTGGCACCGACAGGAAATGTTCATGGTGTTTTAATGAACGTTTTTGGAAAAGGTGTACTTATTATTGGTGAGAGTGGTATGGGTAAAAGTGAAGTCGCACTTGAATTGGTCTTACGTGGTCATGCGTTAATTGCCGATGATCGTGTAGATATTACCCGTGTTAAAAATAAAATAATGGGAACAGCCCCCGAGTTATTACGTGGAATGCTCGAAATTCGTGGAATTGGAATTATCGATGTCAGCCAGATGTTTGGGGTCCGCTCATATCTGGAACAAGAAGAAATTAACTTTGTAATTGAGTTTACAAAATGGGATGACAACCAGCAATACCTTAGAGCCGGTATTGAAGAACAACTGCCTTATGAGGCATTGGGACTAAAAATACCGCACCTTGTATTCCCGGTGAAAGAAGGTCGTAATATGTCAGTACTCGTTGAATCCGCTGTACGTGATCATATGCTTAAACAACGAGGAATTAATAGCGCAGAACTTTTTGATGAGCGCGTAATGGATTTTATTAAACGTCAAGCAAAGGAGCAAGTTGATGATTAAGTTTTTTCCAAATACTCAAACATTCGTTCAAATTGGACCTGTAAGTATTGCGTGGTATGCAATACTGATAATGTCTGGTGCATTTCTAGCTTATTCTATAAGTCAACGAAATTTACTCAAAGTAGGTTATAAAAAAGAGGATATCGAAGATTTATTCATGGGTTCGCTCATTGCGGGTTTTCTGGGCGCGCGTCTTTGGTATGTTTTGTTTTTTGAATTTAAGACATACCTTTCTCAACCTTTACGCATCTTTGCAATCCATGAAGGTGGACTTGCGATTCAAGGGGGTTTAATTGCAGGGGTGGCATTTGGCTATTGGTTTACAAAGCGCCGACGTCTAAATTTTATTCAATGGGCAGATCTCATTATTCCAAATATTCTCCTTGCACAAGCTATCGGTCGATGGGGGAATTTTATGAACAAGGAAGCTTATGGACGTGTTGTTCAAGAAAGCTTCTATAATCATTTTCCAATTTGGTTTAAAGATATGATGTATATTGATGGAGCATTCCGTCAACCAACATTCCTCTATGAGAGTGTTGCAAATATTATTGGATGGATTCTGATTGTATTTGTACTCAAACGATTCAGTAAGATTAAGCGCGGCGACTTAACTTTCGCATATATGATGTGGTATGGAGCAACCCGCTTTATCATTGAGGGATTTCGATCAGACAGTTTAATGTTTGGTCCAATTCGAGTTGCACAATTTATTTCAATTATTTTTGTAGTACTTGGTGTGGCTGGATACATGGGACTTTTTAAAAAATACCTTAAACGTCAGAAACCAATTATTCTATTTGATTTTGATGGAACCATTGCGAATACACAAGCGTGCATTTTGGAGACGTTCCGTCGCGTGTTTGAAACATACAAGCCTGAGTATAAACTCAGCGAACAAGAAATGAAATCCTTTTTAGGACCAACACTTCATGATACGTTTAGTAACTATTTTGAAGAAGCTGACATTGAGTCAATAATCCAAGAATACCGTCGGATCAATCATGAGCTGCATGATGCTTATGTTGTTCCTATGGAACATGCGATTCCATTATTGGAAGATCTTAAAAATGATGGATATCGTATGGGTGTTGTTTCAAATAAAATCACATCGACACTTGAACTTGGGATGGAAGTAACGGGTATCAACCCTGAACTTTTTGAAGTGGTATTAGGATGTGATCAATTTGAACCCGTAAAACCCGATCCTGCGGGCATCGATAAAGCACTCGAGTTGATGCATGCAGATCGTGGACAATTAATTTATGTTGGAGATACTGCTTCAGATATTCTCGCAGGACAGCGGGCAGGTTCATTTACTATCGGATACGTATTTGATAAAATACGTGAGAAGGATTTAGAAGAAAGTAAACCGAATCGTATGATTTCGGATTTAATGGAAATCAAAGAAATTTTGAAGGAGGATCATGAATGGACAATAACTATGATGTAGTCATCATTGGAGCAGGTCCAGCAGGTTTGACGGCAGCGGTTTATGCAGGACGCGCTGGCTTGAAAACAGCAATGTTGGAATCGGAAGCCCCAGGTGGAAAAATGATTAAGACGGACTTAGTCCAAAACTATCCCGGTGTGGATAATATTGCGGGGGTCGATTTGTCGATGAAAATGTTTGAGCACTCGACCGCTTATGGAACAGAATACCTTTACGGTAATGTCAATGGCATTGTTGATGAAGGGGATTATAAAGTAATCAAAACTGAAGATGGATCGGAGTACCGTGCTCATGTTGTCATCGTTGCAACGGGGACAAATGAACGTACTTTAGGATTTGAAAAAGATGACGCACTCTTAGGTCACGGCCTATCTTATTGTGCAGTGTGTGACGGTGCATTCTTTAGAGATAAAAAAGTTGTTGTTATTGGTGGAGGGAATTCAGCCCTTGAAGAAGCTGTCTATTTAACCCAGTTTGCAAGTGAAGTTAATCTTGTAATTCGTAGAGATGTCTTCCGAGGTGATGATTCAGCACAACGCCAAGTATTTAGCAACGATAAAATTAATGTAATTAAAAAACATATTCCCGTTGATTATATCGATAGCGATGGGAAATTAACAGGGATGAAATTTGAACATGTTGAAACAGGAGAACCACTAGTAATTGAAACAGATGGTGTCTTCCCTTACATTGGGGCGATTCCAGCAACAGGGTTCCTAAAAGATTTAAATGTTTTAGATAATGAAGGTTATTTAATTGTTAATAATCAACTTGAAACTGAAATTCCAGGCATCTTTGGAGCCGGTGATGTTGTTCAAAAACATTTACGTCAAATTGTTACTGCAACAAGTGATGGTGCAATTGCAGCACAAAATGCATTTCACTATATACAAGATCTTAAATCTAAGGCATAGCCTTAGATTTTTGTTATAATTGGGGTAAGAGGTGGAACATGGAAAAACAAAAAGTAGTTTTAGTCACAGGTCTATCAGGTGCAGGGAAAACAAGCGCCATGGCTGTTTTAGAAGACATGGGGTATCATTGTATTGATCGTTTTCCAGTATTTATGATTGAAGATCTTGTACGAGATATTGAGGCGATGAAAGATGGGACTTACAGCAATCTTGCGTTAAGTGTGAATGCTGCAGATTTCGATGTTTTCTATCGTACATTCAAGAACTCAGAGTGTGAGTTGATTGTCTTGTTTTTAGATGCGAGTAAAGAACAACTTCTGCTACGCTATAAGTATAATCGACGCAATCATCCATTAATTGTTGCGAATCTGGCAAATGGGCTTGAAGAGGCCATTGATGCGGAAATCGAACAGTTTTCAAATATTAAGTCACGCGCATCGATTATCATCGATACAACATTTTTAACACAACAAAATCTAACATCACGCATTAAGCGGTTCTTTAAAATAGAGGGAAATCAATCCTTATCCCTAAGCTTTATTTCGTTTGGTTATCGTAAAGGTCTTCCAATGGATGCAGACCTTGTTTTCGATGTGCGATTCTTAAACAATCCATATTGGGAAGAATCTCTGCGATCTATGACGGGGAATGATAAACCAGTCTTTGACTACGTAATCAACGATGAAAAAACACAAGAATTTTTAAAATATCTAACACACTTTTTAGATTACGCATTTGAACGTTATATCGAAGAGTCAAAGCACTTGTTAACTGTTGCAATTGGTTGTACAGGTGGTCAACATCGATCTGTTTCGATTGTGAATTGGCTCTATGAAAATTATGACAAACAATATAATACCTTAAAAGACCACCGTGATATGCACGAGGATAAAGAGTAATGAAGGTCGCGGTAGTTGGTGGTGGAAAAGGGCAATCTGCGTTATTAAGAGGTTTAAAACATATAGAATCACTGGAGTTAAGTGCGATTGTTACGGTGGCTGATGATGGTGGTAGTACTGGGCGATTGCGAGAAGATTTTAATGTTCCAGCTATGGGTGATATTCGAAATGTGATGCTTGCTTTAGCGGAGTCGGAAAATTTGCTGTCGCAAATTATGAACTATCGTTTTAGTAAAGATTCAAGGTCAACCCTTGCAGGTCATAATCTTGGGAACTTAATCCTTACGGCACTTACAGATACCACTGGCGATTTTATGGACGCGGTTGCATCGGTTTCAAAAGTTTTAAATGTGATGGGTGACATTATTCCTTCATCCGAAGAAACCATTACATTATGTGCACGGATGGAAGATGGAACGATTGTCCGCGGAGAATCGAATATTCCAAAATATGCGAACTCAATTGACTGTGTTTACTACGATGAGCCGGTACATGCAACAGATCAGGCGATTCAAGCCATTCTTGAAGCGGATGTGATCTTATTAGGTGTTGGTTCGTTGTATACCTCAATTCTTCCAAATATCATCATTCCAGAAATAAAAGAAGCACTGCAAAAAAGTAATGGGAAGATTGTGTATTATTGCAATGCAATGAGTCAGCCCGGAGAAACAGATGGCTATAGTGGGGAAGATCATGTGAATGCAATTGTAAAACATATCGAAAAACCTGTCGATCTTGTTGTACGTTGTGTTGATGAAATTCCTTCTGATGTAATTCAAAACTACGAAAATGAAGATTCTCATCCAATTTACTTTAGAAGTTCGGTTCATACGTATACCGTTGTAGACCAAAACTTATTGAATTTTGAGAATGGAAAAATCCGTCATGATCATGATCGTGTGCGTGAGGGATTCTATGAAATACTGGAGGTGATTGGATGTCCTTTAGCAGTGAAGTAAAACATGAAATATCCACAAATATTTATCACGAGTGCTGTGAACGTGCATTCTTATCGGCATTCTTACAAATCAATTCAAATTTGATTATTGCGAATAAGCGCATGCAAATTCAAATTGAGATTGAAAATGCAGCAATTGCGAAACGATTGTTTTCACTTCTTAAAGAACGTTACCAGGTCGAAATTGACTTGACGGTTGTTAAAAAACAAAAATTAAAGAAAAATAATGTCTATGTTCTCCGTGTTATGGATCGCGGTATGGAAATCTTGGAAGATTTGGGAATTTATTCGTCGAAAGGCATGCGAAGCACACCATATAGCGTAATTACACTTAAAGAATGCTGTGCGCGTGCTTATCTTGCGGGTGCATTTCTGGCAAGTGGAAGCATTAATGCGCCAACAACTGCAAATTATCATATGGAAATAACGTGTGAAGGCGAGGAACTTGCGCGTTATCTACAAAAACTACTCAATCGTTTTGACATCACCGCTAAAATAACAACCCGCCGCAATCGTCAAGTTGTTTATGTTAAGGCAGCAGACCAAATTGCGGATTTCTTAAAAATAACAGGCGCTCATGTTAATACTTTGGAATTTGAAGATATCCGCATTCAGCGCGATTTTAAAAACTCCTTAACACGACTTGATAATTGCGAAGTTGCAAATGAGGTCAAAACCATTAAAGCCGGAAGTCAACAATTGGATGCAATTTACAAACTTATTGAACATAATCGTTACAATCAACTTGAAGCGCGATTAATTCAAGTGGGTGATTTACGCATGAATCATCCTGAAGCAAGTTTAAACGAGCTTATTGAATACTATGAAGAAGAACATAATGCAACCATTAGTAAATCAGGTTTACAACACCGTTTTAAAAAAATAATTGAATTAGCAGATAAATTAGACCAAGAGGTAGCATCTTGATGCATTATGAAGGTGTAAAATTTAACTTGAGAGAAGCTCGTGATGATGATGCACACGAACTTTTCCAGATAATGTGTGATGAACGTGTTACGAAATATTATGGAATGGGTCGCTTTGAAGATCATGACGAGGCATTAAAGGAAATCCATCGCTTTAAAGAATCTGAGACCAGCTTTGATGGGTTTCGTTGGGTTATTTCAGATAAAAATGACTGTTATATCGGCGATGTAGGGTGTTATAACTATGATCTGGATTTTAACTGCATTGAAGTCAGTTTTAAACTCAAATATGAATATTGGAATCAAGGAATTCTTTCGGAAGCATTACAATACGCAATTGATTATGCGTTCAATTTCAAATACTATAATCGACTCCAAGTAAAAGTTTGTCCTGAAAATCAAGGATGCATTCGACTCTTGGATAAAACAGGATTTAAGTATGAGGGGACGTTGAGGCAAGCGGAGTATGAAGCGGGACGCTATATCGATATATGTATCTATTCGCTACTTCAAACCGACATTATGTGATGATTAGTGAACCGCGCTAAAAGTGGTATTGACATTTTTTTTCGTGTTATAATTATTAAAAGGCGGTATTTATTATGGGTTCTATTATTTCGTTTTTAATTTTATTCTTTATAACAATGATTATTATCAAGATTTTACCCCAATTATTGGGTATTGTCGTCATCATTTGGGTTATTAGTACGATTGTACGTGTAATCCAAGAAGTGCGTCGTCCTCGAGGATCTTCTCGAGATTTTTATGGGAGTCAAAGTTCGCATACAGATCAATCGTATTCGGATAATCATAACGGCGATGTTATCGATGTAGAATATACAACACGTGATGTCACAGATCAAGAAAATAAATAGTGATTAAGGGAGGGGATGCTTGATGATCTCGAAAGCAGTTATTGCAGATAAAAAACAATTAAATCTATTGTGGAAAGATGCGTTTCCAAACCTCAATCGCGGTTCAGTCGATGCGTATTTTAATAATTTTTATCATGAAGATCAATGTTATGTATCCAAAAATGATTATGACGAGATTTTGGCTGCAATCCAAGTTCATGATAAAGTCCTATCGTTACATGATAAAAATATTAAAGCTTCCTATCTTCTTGGGAGTTTTATAAGACCGAATGTCTTGGTTCAAACGATGACGACACTGATTGAAACAATCTTAGAAGATGTTTCAAAGACAGATATCATTACATTGTGTCACACAGATCATCCGGAATGGTTTGAACCATTTGGATTTGAGACGGTTGTGGAAAACTATATTTATACAATCCCAGCAATTTCACTTCCTGCATTAGGAATGGAAGGGATTGTTAGAGATCCAAGCCCAGAAAGTCTGTTAGAAGTATATCGACGATTCACAAGTCATTTCACTGCGAATTTTGTACGGGACGAAGTTTATTTTGGAAAACTCAAAAAAACAATGCGAGAACAAAACGGCCAAATTATTGGACTTCAAGAAAATGGCGTTTTAATTGCCTATGCAATTGTTACAAATGGGCCTCATTCGGTAGAAGTGTTAGAGTGCTGTTATGATAAGAGTGGTTCTTTAGTACGCCTTCTTGCCTTTGTTTCGCGCTCTGTTCAAGATGTTCGTCTTCATGCTTCAATTTCGGAGCGACTGGATAAAATATTTACAGAGGCTCAGCGTGTAAAGGCACCTTTTCTTATTGCGCGTGTTAATGATAAAGAATTATTTGAACGATTGTATCATATAAAAATTATCAGTGCGTATTCGGCATTTCATGCCTTTGGGAAGCCACTGTTTAATAGGGATTTTTTATAGATTGTTAGTTGGCTCACAATTGACAATTGGTTGAGATGGTATATAATAAGAATGTCAATTATAAGGAGGATATAGACACTATGACAGTTAAAGTAGCAATTAACGGTTTCGGCCGTATTGGTCGTTTAGCAACACGTTTATTAACAGGTTCAAAAGACATGGAAATCGTGGCAATCAACGACTTAACAGATGCAGCAACATTAGCTCATTTATTAAAATATGATTCAGCACAAGGACGTTTCGAACATGATATCGAAGTTAAAGACGGAGCTTTCGTAATCGACGGACACGAAATCAAAGTTTTAAGCGAACGCGATCCTAAAAACTTACCTTGGAAAGAACTTGGTGTTGACGTAGTTATCGAATGTACAGGTTTCTTCACAACAGAAGAAAAAGCTGGCATGCACTTAGAAGCAGGAGCACGTAAAGTTATTATCTCAGCTCCAGCAACAGGCGACATCAAAACAGTTGTATACAACACAAACCATGAAATTCTTGACGGTAGCGAAACAGTTATCTCAGGTGCTTCATGTACAACAAACTGCTTAGCTCCAATGGCTGCAGTATTAAATGACAAGTATGGTATTATTTCAGGAACAATGACAACAATCCATGCTTACACAAACGATCAAAACACATTAGATGGTCCTCATCCTAAAGGTGACTTACGTCGTGGACGTGCAGCTGCACAAAGCATTATCCCTAACTCAACAGGAGCAGCTAAAGCAATCGGTTTAGTAATTCCTGAGTTACAAGGTAAATTAGATGGTGGAGCACACCGTGTTCCTGTAATCACTGGTTCAATCACTGAATTAGTAGCAGTAGTTGAAAAAGCAACAACAGTTGAAGAAGTAAACGCAGCTATGAAAGCAGCAACTAACGAATCATTCGGTTACACTGAAGAACAACTTGTTTCAACAGACATCATTGGTATGAGCTACGGTTCATTATTTGATGCAACACAAACTAAAGTTTCATCAATCGGTGGTGTAAACTTAGTTAAAGTTGCTTCATGGTATGACAACGAAGCATCATACACAAACCAATTAGTACGTACAGCACATTACGTTGCTTCAAAATTCTAATTGATTCAATTATGATCTTGAAAGCTATCCATTTGGATAGCTTTTTTTATATTTGAAGTGTGCCTAAATAAAGGCGATTTGTGATATACTTATTGCAAAGGTTTGGAGGCTATTATGAAGTTATATAATTCGAAATCAAATTCGCTTGAAGAGTTTACACCGATTGAGGAAGGGAAGGTATCCATGTATGTCTGTGGACCAACTGTTTACAACTATGCACATATAGGAAATGCACGCCCAATCGTCGTATTTGACTTATTGCGACGCGTTCTAACGGCACTTGGGTATGATGTTAAACTTGTATCGAATTACACGGATGTTGATGATAAAATCATTAAGAAAGCGTTAGAAGAAGGTGTTGATGAATCGGTTATTTCAAATCGTTATATTGAGGCCTATGAAAAAGTTCGTAAAGGACTTCATGCAGATTACGTTCAAGCAACTCCAAAAGTAACAGGTACGATGCCAGAGATTATTGCGTTTATTCAGGACTTAATTGATCATGGTTATGCGTATGCATCCAATGGAGATGTTTATTTTCGTGTGTCTAAAGCAAAAGAATACGGCTCCATTTCTTCACAAAATATTGATGAATTGATGGTAGGTGCACGTATTGAGGAAAACAGCAGCAAAGAAAACCCTCTTGATTTTGTATTGTGGAAAGATACAAAGGATAATGGCATTAAGTGGGATGCACCATGGGGTAAAGGAAGACCGGGTTGGCATACTGAGTGTGTTGTTATGATTGGTAATGAATTTAAACAAGAGGTTATCGATATTCATGGCGGTGGTCAAGATTTAAAATTCCCGCATCACGAAAATGAATCAGCACAATGCCGTGCACTCCATAATCATGATCTTGCGAATTATTGGATTCATAATGCGATGCTAAATATTGATGGTGAAAAAATGAGTAAGTCAATCGGTAATGTTATGTGGGCCCAAGAGTTTATTGATAAATTGGGTGAAAATGCTACACGGTGGTTGCTTATGTCGACACATTATCGTCTCACACTAAATATTACGGAAGAACTTATTGAACAAACTCAGAAAGAACTTGATCGTATCTTCCAAGGACTAAACAAAGCATATATTGAACTTGAAAAGATGGAATATCATATTGGCCCACAAATTGATGATGTACGCTATCATCAATTTATGGACGCCATGGCGGATGATTTAAATGTCGCGAATGCGAATGTTGTCCTGTTTGACACCGTGAAACAATTAAATGCTGCAGTGCGCCAACGTGAAATTAATGGTGAAGAGGTATCTAAATATATTGTGACTGTGGAGAAAATGTTGGATGTTCTTGGTATCGCTTATTCAAGAATTGTCCTTGATGACAAATCTAGAGCGCTGTTTAAGCAATGGAATGATGCTAAAGCACGCAAAGATTTTGAAGACGCAGACCGCTATCGTAGCGAACTCATGGAACGAGGATTATTATAATATGATGCATTCAGGAAATGTATTGGCTTTTGTGGGTGATGCGGTTTTATCCCTTCAAGTGAGGCAATATCTGGTAGAACAAGGAATTACGAAAACAAAGCAATTACAAGAAACTTCGGTTAAGTTTGTGAGTGCCATGGCACAAGCCGATTACATGAAGACATTACTGGATGGTAATGCACTTTCTGAGGAAGAGATGGGTATCTATAAACGAGGCCGAAATGCCAAAAGTGCATCAATGGCTAAAAATGCGGATGTTATGTCGTATCGTATTGCGACGGGATTTGAAGCATTGTGGGGATATCTTTATATGGAAGGTCATCATGAACGTTTGGACACGCTTTGGAAAGAATATATAGAAACGGTGGAAATATAATGTCGAATTACATTTTTGGGAAAAATACGGTCACTGCATATTTAAAAAGTGGGCAGAAACCAAAGAATTTATATTTATTCAATAAAGGAAATTATCAAGAAATTGTGACGCTTGCGAAAGAACACGGAATTAGACCGCAATTTGTCGATAAATTTCGTTTGGATAAAATGGCTGATGGTGTGCACCAAGGTGTCGTGATAGAAATTCAAGACTACAAATATTACTCACTTCAAGAAATTATTCAAGGCGCTCAAAACAATTTAATCGTGCTCTGTGATCAACTTGAAGATCCACATAATCTGGGTGCAATTTTAAGAACGTGTGATGCATGTGGTGTAGATGGAGTGGTAGTTGGAAAACATCGAAGTGTTGGCTTAACATCAACGGTTGCGAAAGTTTCTACAGGTGCAATTAATACGGTAAAGGTAGCGGAAGTTACAAATATGGTTAAAGCTATCGCAGAACTTAAAGAAGCGGGCTATTGGGTAGTAGCTGCTGAGAATGCGGTGGAAGCAGTTGATTATAGTGAATTTAATGTTGATATGCCACTTGTATTGATTGTGGGTTCTGAGGGTAAAGGAATTTCACGTCTTGTAAAGAAAGAGTGCGATATATTAACAACGATTCCAATGCAGGGAAGCGTCAATTCACTAAATGTATCCGTCGCAACGGGTGTTTTGCTCTTTGATATAGTACGTCGCCGAAAATAATGCAGTATGGGGGGATTTGCATGATAAGCGATTTTGAGTATCTTTATATGATTCGCCAGAACAGTGAAGATGCATTGGATATTGTAATGGGGAAGTTCAAGCGTTTGCTTTGGAAAAGAGCATATGAACTTTATACTCAACAAAAGCCTATCGGGATTAATATCGAAGATTTGTTTCAAGAAGGATTTTTAGGGTTTTATGATGCCATTTATACCTTCAAAGAAATAAAAGATGTAGGATTTGCATATTATGTAAATCTCTGCGTAATCTCCACGATGCGAACCGCACTACGAAAATGTCGATCACAATCATACAAACTTTTGGATAGTAAATGGTCGTTGGATCTCTTTGTGACAGAAGATAAATCCGTTTATCTTGCTGATATGATTGAAACGCAAGATCTTACCAGTGATCCGGTTGTGGTTGCACATTATCATGATGCACGTCGCATTGAACGCAAAGTACTTGAAACGATCCCTGAAAAAGAGCGGATAATCTATACAATGCGGGAAGAGGGATTTGGATATCGTGAGATTGCAGATCGGTTTAATATTTCACCGAAAAATGTGGATAATATCATCCAAAAAGTGAGGCGTCGTCTTGTAGCAATGCGCGATGTTTCCCACATGTGAGTTCATTGACACCCCACTGTGATTGTGATAAAGTTAGGGAGCACGAAAGTGGGGTTTTTTAATGACAAATAAAAGAGAAAAAGTAATCTTGGTATGTACTGAATGCCTTTCACGTAACTACTCTACTTTTCGAAATCATTCAAGTGTTACGGAACGACTTGAGATAAAAAAAATTTGTAAACGATGTGGAAGACACACATTACATAGAGAGACAAAATAGGAGGTAAATGCTATGGCTTGGTTTAGTTTTGCTGGAATTAAAGAAGAAATCCATAAAATCAAATGGCCTACTCGTAAGGAAATGACACGAAACACAACAATCGTTTTATCCTTTGTTCTGTTTTTTGTAGCTTACTTTTTACTAACAGAAGTTGTGTTAGTAGCAGCATTGAAATTGATTGGAATTGGTGGATAAGATGGAAGAAAAAAAATGGTATGTTGTTAACACCTATTCAGGACATGAAAACCGTGTTAAAGAAAACTTAGAACGACGCGTAGAATCAATGGGTATCGAAGATGCTTTATTTAGAATTCTTGTAGCCGAAGAAAAAGAAATTGAATATAAGAATGGTAAAAAAGTCGAAAAACTTCGTAACTTATTCCCAGGTTATTTATTTGTAGAAATGATTATGACGGATGAAGCGTGGTATATCGTTCGTAATACTCCTGGTGTTACAGGATTTATCGGTTCATCAGGTGGTGGTGCAAAGCCATTCCCAGTTTCAGATGAAGAGATTGAATCAATTTTAAGACGCATGGGTATGAGTGATCAAAAACTTATCGTTAATTTCAAGGAAGGCGATACAGTTCGTATTCTTTCGGGACCATTTGCAGGGATCGAAGGAACTGTTGATAGTATGAATGATGATTCTCAAACAGCAATGATTCTTACGATTTTATTTGGTCGTGAGACACCTACTGAGATTTCATATACAGATATCGAAGCATTATAATAATTACAAGCGGGCTATGCTCGCTTTTTTTATGCACAATTATATGAATTCGTGTGAATTGGAAAATCTTAAGATTTATGATGTATAATATAGATGCTATTTATGTTTGGAAGGTGTTTATATGAGTCTATATGGAATTGGGTCTGCGACCGGAAAAATTATTCTAATGGGTGAACATTCAGTTGTTTACGGTAAACCAGCGATTGCGTTGCCTTTCGCATCCGCACGTATTGAGACAAGAGTGGATTTCCATCAAGAAGAAACCACGATTGATTGTCTTTATTATCAAGGGGCCTTGTCAAGTGCGCCTTCAGTTATTGCGGGTATCAAAGAATTAATCACACTAACATTAAAATTTATGAATAAAGAGAATTATGGTCTTCATATTTCAATTGTATCAACATTACCACCACAACGTGGATTGGGCTCGAGTGCCGCAGTTTCAGTATCCGTTGTTCGTGGTCTTTTTGATGCGTTTAAAATGCACTTATCAGACGAAAACTTAAATTATTTGGTGTCAGTAGCTGAGCGCATCCACCATACGAATCCTAGTGGCCTTGATGCAAATACAATCGCTATGGGAAAACCCGTTTTCTTTGAACGGGGTAAATTGGGTGAAGTTATTGAAGTGGATATGGATGCGGTCCTCGTTGTTGCAGATACTGGCGATTCCGGTCAAACCCGTCTTGCCGTTTCAGAAGTGAATGCAATGCTTAAGGATAATCCAGAGTATGTGGAATCGTTGATGAACAAACTTGCAGATTTGACCAATGAAACCCGTATTCACCTTCAAACAAAAAATGTGGGGGAAGTGGGTAATTGTATGAATCGTGCCCATGAGGTTTTAAAAACAATTCGCGTAAGTAATGATAAATTAGATCTCCTAACAACCATCGCCATTCAAGAGGGGGCATTGGGCGCAAAGTTAACGGGATCAGGAAAAGGTGGCTGTATGATTGCCCTTTGTGCCAACGAAGAGGATTCAATGCATGTATCACAAAAATTAAAAGAAGCGGGTGCGGTAGATACATGGTCTTATAATTTAAATGGTAAACAAATTCATGACTAAAACGATTCGTGCTCATACCAACATTGCCCTCATTAAGTATTGGGGAAAGAAGGATAATGAATTAAAAATACCGCACAATTCCAGTCTTTCTATGACATTAGATCAGTTTTACACCGATACATGGGTTGAATATGATGCCACATTAACTGAGGATATTTTTATCCTTGATGGTTATGAGGTGGAAGGTAAGGAAAAAGATCGCGTTGTTTGGTATATGAATGAGCTTAGGAAACGATATCCGTTACCTTATTTTGCTCGCATTCATTCTACCAATTTTGTCCCCAAAGCAGCAGGCTTAGCCTCATCAGCATCCGCATTCGCTGCGCTTGCGAAAGCAGCAACGCTTAACCTTGATTTATCCGATGAAAAAGTGTCTCGCTGTGCGCGATTGGGTTCGGGAAGTGCATCGCGTTCAATCTACGGTGGATTTGTGAAATGGAATCGCGGCTCAAATGATTTGGACAGTTTTGCGGAGCCTATAATCATGAAGCCTTGGCCAGAATTTAGAATGATTGTCTGCATTCTTAATGATCAAGAAAAACCGTTTTTAAGCAGCCAAGCGATGAACACAACTGTCGAAGAATCGGTTTATTACCCAGCGTGGGTAGAACAGACAGAAAAAGACATCATAAATTTAGAATCGGCACTGAAAGAACACGATATCTGGACTGTTGGTGCGATTGCGCAACAAAATGCTTTACGAATGCACGCATCGTTAATGGCAGTAAATATGTGGTATTTTGAGCCGCAAACGGTCGAAATTATGAATAAAGTGCGTAAAATCCAAAAGACAGTACCTGCTTTCTTTACCATGGATGCTGGTCCTAATGTGAAAATCATGACAACCTCTGAACATGTGGAAACGGTTCTCGCTGAGTTAGAGGGTGTTAAAACGGTAGTTTGCGCGCCGGGAGTGGGGGTATCGGTTTATGATTCACGTTAAATTTCCTGGGAAACTGTTTTTAATGGGGGAATATGCAATTATGGAACCAGGTCAAAAAGCGGTCATTGCAGCCATTGATCGGTTTTTAAATGTTTACATAGAGGCCGCCGAGCAATTTGAAGTAAACAGTCGCTATGGTCAACTTCAAGGTACTGAGATATTTATGCAGAATGGAACGTTGACTCATGTGAAGGCAGCAATTGAAATTTCAAGACGCTATTTGAAATTTAGAAAAATAACAATGACCCCTTTCAAAATGCATATTGAGAGTGAGTTGGATTCGGAAAATGAACAAAAATATGGATTTGGATCGAGTGGTGTTGTACTAGCGGCAGTGATTGATGCTATTTTGAGACTTCATGAGGTAGAGCTGGAATCGTTAGAACTTTTTAAACTCTCGGTGATGGCCCAAGTAATTGTTGGTGAGATCAGCTCGGGTGGTGATTTGGCTTCCACATGTTTTGGCGGCACACTAGTTTATCAGCGTTATGATGAGTCATGGCTTATTGTTGCGGATATGTGTAATATGAACCTTGTCCATTCAACATGGCCAGGATTGCTGATTGAACCTTTACCATCAACCAACCTAAATCTATGTGTTGGATGGACGGGAACTGTAAATCAAACCTCGCCTTTTGTCGACGCAGTACGAGAATTAAAAAGTAGTAATCCAGCCTATTATGCATCCTTTCTCGAGGAAGCTAATCTTCGAGTCAATCAGTTTATTGATGCTTGGAAAGACCATGATTTTATATTGGTTTCTCAAGCCATTGATCACTATAGAATGTTGATGGCCGAATTAGGGAATCGTGCATCGATCAATATTGAGACAAATGTCTTAACGAAGCTGATTGAATCCGCGCACAATATCGGTTTACCTGCCAAGATATCCGGTTCTGGTGGTGGTGATTGTGGATTCGCATTAATATCTGAAAACTTTAATGAAAAAGCGAACACTTTAGTACATGAATGGGAAAAACATGGTATTCTATATCTAGATGTAGGAGTGTATAAAACGTAAATGAGATCAAAAAGAAAAGACGAACATGTAGCACTTGCGTTAAAGCAAAATGTGTATCAATCTGATTTTGATACCGTACGGATTGTTCACCAAAGTTTACCAAATATCAATTTGAGTGAAGTAGATCCTTCCATTCAATTTTTAGGTCAGACGATGAAGTATCCAATTTATATTAATGCAATGACAGGTGGTAGTGAAAAAACTGAAATGTTGAATCGAAACCTAGCGAGAATTGCTCGTGTTTTTGGTTTGCCGATGGCAGTTGGTTCACAACATGCTGCGCTTGATGATAAGACCCTTGAATCATCGTATCGAGTTGTACGTGATGAAAATCCTACAGGATTTATTATTGGGAATGTAGGGGCGAATGCAACTGTGGATGAGGCGAAGCGCGCAATCGCGATGATTGATGCGAATGCACTAGGTATCCACATCAATGTTGCGCAAGAAATTGCGATGGACGAAGGTGATCGCGACTTTGCTCACTGGCTTGAAAATATAACCCAAATTGTTGCTTCGGTGGATGTTCCAGTTATTGTTAAAGAAGTGGGATTTGGTATGAGTGCAAAGACCGTTGCTCAGCTCTATGATTGTGGTGTGCGTCATGTAGATTTAAGTGGTCGTGGGGGTACGAACTTCGTTTGGATTGAAAATGAACGCTCACAAGGCAAACGTTATAACTATCTATCAGATTGGGGTATTACGACCGTCGAGTCACTTATGATGACTAAATCATATCAAGAAAAATGCGATATATTCGCATCAGGTGGGGTGCAAAATCCACTTGATGCCCTGAAGTGTTTAATACTCGGTGCAAAAGCAGTTGGGATTTCAGGGTATTTCCTCAAGGTAGCACATTTAGAGTCAGAAGCGATGCTGAATGAAGTTTCCATGTTTTTGGAAGACTTTAAAAAGCTAATGGTTTTAGTTGGGGCTAAAACGATTGAATCGTTAAAGAATGTTGATTATACAGTCCATGGGAAGGAGGTGTAGTAGGATGAGCGAAGAACATCAAGCAATACATGTTGAGGAAAATGCAAACGACAAGAAAGAAAAACAGCGTTTAGTTAAAAATCCAAAAGAAAATAAGAGTGTTATCATTGGTGTTATTGCAGTCTTGTTACTTGCAGTTTTTTCAACCTCATTCTTCTTCTTAAACAGTCGTTGTACGGTAGATGGAAAGAGTGTTTGTTACGATAAAGATAATGAATATTTTAGTATTGAAGAAAATGCCTCGCTTACTGTACAAGTAGAAAATAAAGAACTTGGAGATTATCTCGTGTCCACATGGAATGAGATTCATCCGCAACATAAAGATGCAATTTCATATGTTGTACAGGAACCTTTAAGTATTGATCAAATGGCAAAAGGACTTCCTTATGATGTTATGGTGACGTCTCAAAAAAATGCTGTTTATTTTCTAGATCAGTTGGTCAATCTGGGGAATTCACTTGATACAGTAGTTGGGAGTCGTATTCCGGTCCAACTGCAAGATTCCATTAATCTTAAAGGATACTATTTCGTTCAAAACAGTATTGAAGGTGGCCTTTTTGTCTATAATAAAACCCTTCTAGAGGAAGCAGGTTTTGATTTAAAAGATTCGGATGAATCTGGTTTACCTGATGTTTTTGAGACCTGGGATCAAATCTATAAAGCTTCAGATAAAATACTGAAAAAGACCGATATGGTTTTCCCATTATCCTTTAAAGATCAAGAATCCTTTTATCCTTTCTTAACCAGCGGACGCTGGACGTTGAATTTTACAAAAAAAGGATCTGATCCTGGCTTTGAAACTCAAGAATTTAGAGATGGTCTTGTATTTATTGAAGCAATGAGCACACATAAAATGGATAAGACTCTCTCTAAAGATATGAAGGCAGAAGATCTTCCATGGCAATTGGATGCTGCATTTTATGAACGACGATCGGCCTTTAGTTTTATTACCGATTTTGAGATGGCCGATAAATACGAAGTAAGCAGTAACGATGAATATGTATATGCTCCATTCCCAGAATATATGAAGCATCGCATGTCGCCTATGGGTGAAGTCGATGGTTACATCGCACGAAAAGAGACAAAGTATCCTTCAGCAGCAGCCGAAGTAATCCGAATCTTACGCAGTGGTGAAGGGGTATCAACATATCAAAGTTCGGTAGGTAAAACGCCGATCTATCATCGCATACACCTTGATGAACTTACGATTACCGATAAACGTGTGATTGAAAAGATGAGAGCCTATAATTTCCATGACACACCACCCGTTATGGCATTGGATAATAATCCAACGAAGTTAGCACGAAGTCTTTATAAAGAAGTTGATTTTATGCCAATCTTACGAGATTTATACGATCATAAAATTACAGTTGATGAAGCGCAGATAAAAATTGTGGAATTAGCAAACAAGTGGATTGAAGAAAATGATTTGACGGAAGATGAGAAAAAAGCATTGGAAGCCAAAAAGGCTGAAGATGAAAAAAAAGAGCTTGAAGCTAAGAAAGAAAAAGAATCAAAAGAGTCAGATGATGAAGCATCTTCTGATGATGAAGCGAAAAATAATTAATTGATAATCACAGTTTTGTGATGGAGGTTAGCATGGCTAAAAACAATCGAAAAGAATTTATTTTATTCCGAGACAAAGTAATCGTACTGATATTTTTACTTTGTTCAGTCGTTACTTTGTATGCAATTTATAAGTTTAATGCAATTCCGACAAAGTATCTCATGATTATTGTAGGGATTATCCTACTTTTATTCCTTATTGGAGCGTTAATAACCATGCTCACCAAACCCGGTAAGTTGAAAAATTTTGGTAAAGTATACAGTTTAATTTTAAGTTTACTCTTGTTACTGGGAACACGTTATTTAGTTACAGGAAATAGTTTCCTTGGCAAATTAACCGGGGCAAATAAAGACACACATGTTATTTCTGTTGTGGTCATGAAAGATTCAGAATATAAAAGCATTGATGATGTTAAATCGTTATCTTTTGGTGCAAATACACGATTGGACTCGAAAAACATCGCTAAAGGTAAGAAATTAATTGATGAAAAATATAAATCAGATATTAATATCGTGGACTATGAAGATTATACGGAACTCGCAAATGATTTGTATGATGGTACACAAGAAGTCATCTTATTGAGTGAAGCACACCGTGGTTTTATTCAAGATGAGGTAAAAGATTTTGATGAAAAGACTCGTATTATAGGTACCGTAGCGTATGAAGAAGAAGTCGATTTTAAAAATAAAAATACAGACGTAATGCAAGATACATTTAGTATGTTTGTAACCGGGATTGACACCTATGGACCTGTTTCATCCGTTTCACGCTCAGATGTGAATATGATTATGACCATTGATCCTAAGAATAAGAAAATCTTATTAACAAGTATTCCTCGTGATTATCATGTTGAACTTGCATCCTTTGGAGCTTATGATAAGCTAACACATGCGGGAATTTATGGTGTCGGAGAATCAATGGCAACACTGGAAAATCTTTTCGATATCGATATTGATTACTTCGTAAAAGTAAACTTCAGTTCAGTTGAAACCATTATTGATGCATTGGGTGGCGTAGATGTTTATTCCCGATATGCATTCCAATCTTATGCAGGTGTGTATTTTGATGAAGGAATTAACCACGTAGATGGACGAAATGGTCTTATCTTTGCACGTGAACGTTATAATCTACCAAATGGTGATAATGACCGTGTTCGAAACCAACAAGCTCTCATTACAGGAATCCTTAAAAAGGCAATGTCACCCGCAATTATTACAAACTATACATCAATTCTAAACTCAGTTTCGGACTCATTCCAAATGAGTATGGAAGAAAGTGATTTTAAAAAACTCATAAAACAACAAATTAACGACATGTCTGATTGGGATATTCAATCCTATGCAGTAACTGGAACGGGAAGCTCAAGTACAACGACTTATTCAATGCCGGGACCAGCACTCTATGTGATGGAACCAAACTATGAAACAGTACGTCAAGCGCATGACTATATTGAAGCAATGGAGCGTCATGAAATTATTTCAGTCAATGAATAAAAGCCAGATATCTGGCTTTTATTTTTAAAAATCATGCAGGAGGTCTTTATGAACTGGCAACAATTATTTAATGAAGAAAAGCAAAAAGACTATTTTCGTTTACTTGAAAATAAAATCAAAGAAGAACGAAATGAGTTTACAATCTATCCACCTGAGGAGGCGGTTTTCACGGCATTTGAAAATACTAAATTTGAAGATGTAAAGGTAGTGATTTTAGGACAGGATCCTTATCATCAACCCGGTCAGGCGATGGGAATGAGTTTTTCTGTTTATAAAGATCAAAAATTACCTAAAAGTTTGATAAATATTTATAAAGAGTTGGAAGCTGATCTCGGAGTAAAAAATGAACATGGTGACTTATCATCGTGGGCGAAGCAAGGTGTTTTGCTTCTTAATACGTTGCTGACGGTAAGAGAAAGTGAGCCAATGTCTCATGCTCATATTGGATGGGAACAGTTTACGGATCGGGTAATTTCGGAATTGGGACGCCGCGAAGAACCAATCATTTTTGTGTTATGGGGGAAAAAGGCTCAAGCTAAAAAAACGCTCATCCAAGATCACCATCAATTTATTGAATCCAGTCACCCATCCCCACTTGGTGCGTATCGAGGATTTATAGGGTCGCGTCCATTTTCAAAAATCAATGCGTTGCTTAGAGAACGTCATCAAGAAGAAATTAATTGGAGTGTTACATGTTTAGACAAATAGAACCTGCGCTTGAAGCGCTTATGAAACGTAAAAATCAGACGTACGGCATTGACTTGTTTCGTCAATGTTTAGAAGATATGGGCAATCCTCAAGATTCCCTCTCTTGCATTCATATTGGTGGTACCAATGGTAAGGGGTCGACAACCAATTATACCCGTGCAATTTTACAGGAAGCCGGTTATACTGTTGGGACATTCACATCACCTCACCTTACGGTACATAACGATCGTATTCGGATAAATAATCAGAATATCACGGACTCGGATTTACTAATGTATATTAATGTAACCGAACCTTTTTGGGATCGATATCAATTAAGCATGTTTGAAATTGATGTTCTCATCTCATTTTTATACTTTCTTGATCAAGATGTAGACTATGCGATTTATGAAGTGGGTCTTGGAGGTCGACTGGATGCAACCAATGTTATCCATCCACTAATTTCTGGAATTACAAACATTGGTCTTGATCATATGAATATTCTTGGGGATACCATTGAGAAAATTGCTGCCGAAAAAGCGGGTATTATCAAGCCGAATACACCTCTTTTCACAACAGAAAGCAAAAGTTCATGTTTAGAAGTATTCCACCAACACGCACATTGTATGCAAACCGAAGTACACCCGATCCAAACACCGGTTCCTCATCGTAGTGGAATGGCCTATCACTTTGAGGTTTTGGGTGACAGCTATAGCATTGAAAATCAAGGTATTTATCAAGTTGCGAATGCAAGTCTCGCCATTAATCTCGTAAAGGCCTTGCCTCAACTTGCGATTTCAACCCAAACCATTCAGAATGCAATTTTGAATGCAACCTGGGCAGGCCGTTTTGAGCGTGTCAGCGATGGTGTTTATGTAGATGGCGCTCATAATGAGATGGGGATAGAAATGCTTGTGAGAAGCATGGAAATGCTTCCTCGACCATGGATTGCGGTATTCACAGCTCTTAAAGATAAAGACTATACGCTTATGATAAATAAATTGGAATCTGTATTTGATGAAGTTATTATCACCCAGTTTGATTTTTATCGTTCCGAAAGTGCAGAAAACTTAGCGTTTGGACATCATGTCACCATCATCAAAAATCAATATGATGCAATTGATGCAGGTATCAAACATCGAAATCATGGGACATGTGTCGTTACGGGCTCACTCTATTTTATTTCTGAGGCGCGTGATTATCTCAAAAAAAAAGCAAGACAATTGATGTGAACCCCTAAATCCAAACATGGACAGGGGTTTTTTCATGTTAACATGTAGTGCGAAATTCAAATTAATCGCAATCGAGCATGCAACGATAAACCTAATAAAGTATGGGAACCGATTTCAAATCAAGAAATATGATATCATAATATATTTAGAAAAATGATCAAGTAGATTCATCCGCACAGCCGTGACAAAATAAAAAGGACGCTCTTCTGTTTAATACAGAGAAGAATCCTTTGGTACTATTCATTAAATATAAAGCTCTTGGTTATGGGTCCACATCCATTTAAGACATGTTTTTTTATAAAACTTTACTTAAAAACTCAATGGTACGTGGATGAGATGGGTGATCAAAGATTGCTTCAGGATTACCTTGTTCACAAATAACGCCCCCATCCATAAATAATACTCGATCACTAATTTCTTTTGCGAAATTCATTTCGTGGGTAACGATGACGATGGTCATGCCACTTACCGCAAGATCTTTAATGACTTCAAGAACATCCTTAACCATTTCGGGATCTAAAGCAGAAGTTGGTTCATCAAACAGCATAACTTGAGGTTGCATAGCAAGTGCCCGAACGATTGCAAGACGCTGTTTTTGACCACCGGATAATTTACGTGGAAATTCATGAGCTTTTTCTTTTAATCCAACTTTATCAAGTAAAGATAGCCCTAAAGCATTAGCCTCATCAAGAGACATTCCCTTCTCTAAAGTTGGTGCGAGGGTGATATTTTCCAAAACCGTTAAATTTGGGAAAACATTAAAGTGTTGGAACACCATCCCAATTTCTTGACGAAGCTTATCTAAATTTTTATGATCGGGTTGTAATTCAACACCGTCAAAGATTATACTTCCAGAACATGGTGTTTCAAGTAAGTTCAAACAGCGTAACAGTGTCGATTTTCCAGACCCTGAAGGGCCAATAATTGAAACAACTTCACCTTGGGTGATGGTCTCATTAATTCCTTGAAGAACCGATAAATCGCCATATGCCTTATGTAAGTTTTTGATTTCAAGTAGCGGTTTAGTCATTGAGAGCCACCTTTCTTTCAAATGCGGAAATAAGTTTTGATGTTGAGAATGTCATCATAAAGTAAATAACACCAACAATCATTAAAGAAGGAAGTTTTAAGTGCGTTGCACTTGAAACGATCGACTCCGAAGTCATCAGGTTATTAACAAAAAATACCGATGCAAGAGATGTTTCTTTAATCATTGTAATAAATTCATTCCCTAAAGCAGGTAAGATGTTCTTAATCGCTTGGGGGAAAATAATTTTCTTCATCATATTGGTGTTTGAGATACCAAGACTTTTCGCAGCCTCAAATTGTCCTTTATCAACAGCTTGAATTCCTGCACGGAATATTTCCGCAACATAGGCGCTTGAATTAATTATGAGGGCAACCATAATCCATCCCACATCGGGTACTGAGGATGAAATGTACTCAGATCCTAAAAAATAAAATAAACTCAGTTGAAGTAAAAGGGGCGTTCCACGAATGACTTCAATATAAACATTAATAATTGCTTTTAAGGGTTTAAATTTTGACATTTTCCCCATGGCAAGAAATGCACCAAGTAGAGTGCTGATGAGAACAACTACAACAGAAATGGTTAATGTACCCCAAGCTCCCTTGAGGTACACATGTCCATAGCGATTAATGAGCTTTAATATATCCTGAAACATTTTAGTCTATCGCTCCTAATTGTTCTGCAATGCTTGTAGCGTCATCAAGCCATTGTTTATATAAATCAAGTTCTACGGCTTTCGCAATGGCTTTATTCACTTCATTCATAAGGTCTTCTTGACCTTTTTCTAAAATTACTTTTGTACCATTGTCATCGATTGTTGCGAATTTAACTTTACTTACAACGAGATTTTTATTATTGAGGGTAAAACCTTCGCCTGATGCACATGATGCGGCAATGGCATCAACTTTCCCAACATTTAATTGAAGAACGGCATCATCTAAAGTATTCACAAGCTGCATTGTTGCTTCAGGAAGCTCCGTTTCGACATATGTTTGAGGTAATGATCCGTTTTGAACGGCTACCTTTGCTGTTTTAAGATCATCGATTGTATTTAGGGTTGCTTCTTTTTCTTTGGTAACAAGGAACCCTTGGCATGTGGACTCTGTTGTATCATATGTTTCACTGAAATCAACTTGTTCGGCACGTTCGTCATTGTAAGTGAATCCTGCAATACCCATATCAAATTTTCCAAGCGATACGGCGGAGGCAATATCGCCAAAACTCATCGCTTTAATAACTAGATCAACACCAATTTCATTGGCAATAAATTTTGCGAGTTCAATATCTGCTCCAACATATTGATCTTGACCAGATTTTGTTGCATCGATGAACTCATACGGTGCGTAGTCAGGTGATGTTACTAAAACAATCTCACCTTTTGCCTTGATGGCTTCGAGTTTACTTACGGTTGAATCCTTTTTACCACAACCGGTTAATACTAATAATGTAATACTTGCTACGATAAATAATTTTTTCATTTTGTTTCTCTCCTTGTGATGTTCGCTTTAAGTTTGGTTTGTGCGCTTTGCGAAGTCACGTCGTCGTTTGATTCCCATAAAAATTCTCCTCACTCTTATTTGAATCTAGGAACAAAAAAACGTCCCTAGATAGTTATATCTAGAGACGTGTTAAACGCGGTACCACTCTAATTGCCATATGTTTTTCATATGACCTCTCTCCTGTAACGCTAGGTTTGCGGTTTATCCTACTCTTTGTTCAGATAAACATCTCCCAAGTGCGGTTCAACATAATTCATCCATTAGGCTTCCACCATCCCTAATTCGCTATCGACATCCGAATGTCTACTCTCTTGTTCTGCGATTTAAGTGAAATAATATCGTACAATCAAATCTTTGTCAATACTTTTATTTATCGTTGTAAGGGAATTGATCTTTCTTAATTGGATGGTTTTTTGCCCAAGTCCTATGTTCTACTGAATAAATAACATCATCACCTAATGTGCGTAAGCGGTCTAATATTTTTTCGTTTTTGATTTGAAGGCCATCAAAATCACAATCTTCAATAAAGACATACTTCTGAACAATCCGTGCACCCATGTAAGATAAAATCGGCTTGAGCTGTTGTTCAGCCATTAAAAAATACTTTGGTGATCCTGCAGTTACAACAATACCTGCACTTTTATCAACCAACGCATGCATTGGTAGTAAATCAAAAATATTTTTAAGGGCTCCAGGAATAGAGGTTTGATACGTTGGCGTTCCAACAATGAGTGCATCGGCCTCCAAAATTGCATTAATAACATATTGGGTATCGGAATTATATTGATTAACGGGGCGTCCATCACTAAATTGGAGATCATAATCTCCGATATTAATAATCTCCGTGTCAATAGTATGATTGTGTTTGGTTATCTCTTGGATAACATAGTCCAAAGCGACACGTGTCTTGCGGCCTGCTACTGAACCTGTGATTGCGATTATTTTCATGATGACACTCCATTTCTAAAAATTGTATCGCTTTCATTATAGAGTTACATGCTGCAAAATGAAAGGAATTCGCATGACTTTATGACAATAACATAAGTTTCGATTACAATTCAATTTCATTATAATAAGAATGTGTTAAAATTTTGATGATAAGGAGGTAGCATATGAAAAAACTCATCGTTCCAGCAATTCTTGCTGCGGCAGGCTATGGTCTGTATAAATATATAAATGAACCGACAACGAGAAATCGATTTCTAAAACCCGTTATGGTACCGACTCTTGGGCGTGATAAAGATATTTTCGTAGGGGAGAAACACTTATATTCGTTTTATATTAGTGAAGGTGATTTTACCCGTATTCTTAAAGAACACATTCGAATTAAACAAGCAGGTTTTGATTTAAATATCAATGAATCTTATACAAATATGCGTTTTGAGGAAATGATTTTACCTCGAATGGATACAAACAGTAATGATACGATTCAAGCAGATATTATTGCAAATTACAGAGAAAATGGCAGTTTAAAAGTAGGGGTAATTAAAGAGATAAATATTGGTCCGGATACGGATGTAAGAGAACGAAGAATTACGCGTAAAGACTTAGAAATGTTTGCGGATCGTTATCAACAACAAGATATTCCTGGCGTGATTACAGTTCGCTTCCATCTAAAAGAGGCCGATGCGTTTAAGGAGTCCCTAGATGTTGTCATTCTAAAAGATCGTACATTATTTATTTTTGAACCGGGTAAAGAACATGAAGACAGTGGTCAAATTGGGATTCATACATGGTTTGGATCTCGAGATCATGAAGCAACGTATACCTATGAAATGGCCTATCATTTTGGTGATTTCAAATAAAAGTCCACGCGATGTGGACTTTTTTCTTTATGGCTTTCGAATCAATTCTTTTTGAGGAACTGTATTTTCGGTTGCGAATATAAGATTGTAAGGTGTATCTTGATTTACGTTAAAAATTAGAGTTGCTTGGTTGTTTCGTGCATTGAGGTCCATTCGTTCGTGATTGTTATTTAAAACAAGACGGGGTGGAAGGTAGGTCGTTGCATCTTCAGAGACAAGTGTAAAGGCATTTCTGAAATCAATAATTGGGTCGTCACTTTGTAAATCAAGTGTTACGGAGATGATCGCAAACTCTTGGTTTTTTTCAGTTCGTTCAATATCGCCATCCGGTTTTTTATAGTTCTCACTGAATTCAATGGAATCGACATTAAACGGAATCAAGCGTAATGTTTTGCCCTGTGTATTTGGATAAATACTTTGATTAAAAATCTTAAAAAATTGTGCATAAGGTGCTTCAAGCTCGTTATTGATATCGAATCGTGCATAATTCCGATAGGTTATTCGGTTAATCGGTGTAAAGCGTTTAAACTTAAGGTGAATCTTATAGAGATCAAAACGATGGTCTTCAATGAATGAATCAAATGCTTGGTTTGGATCTTCAAAAATTAATTCAGAATGTTCATCAAAGCACAATGCATATTCAGGCTTTGCATCTAAGAACCCACCGGGATCGGTAAATGTTAAAGATGGCTGTTGACACTGCGTTTTCGGTTCAATTGAACGAGGCCAATTTTCTAAATAAAAGGTTATGACGATGCATAGACACGCGATCAAGACGTATCCTCCCATGATTGTTAGGTTAAACCGGTGTGGACGTGTTGCATAGTTGGGTTGATTAAAGCGAATTCGTTTTGATAGGAAATAAACTGGAAAGCCCAAGATTGTTAGGAGTACAAAAAGCGGTAATGTATAGTTAAAAAAGAATTTCATATGTGTTCCCCCTTATATTCTTATTATAGTTGGATTGTTCTTAGAATGTGTGTGAGTGTGGTAAAAAAGCAAAAAAACACAAATCTTAAAGATTTGTGTTGAGATAATGGGTTGCGAGTGTTTCAAGGTGGTCGAGTGTTTCATCGAGGTCATCAAAGGTGGTGATCGGATTAATTGTACACATTCTTAATACGGTGTGTCCTTTGAGTTCGGTTGTAAAGATACCTGCAAATTCATCGGCAACAATTTGCTTTGCGAGATAGGTATTGAGTGAATCCAACGCTTCGTCCGTTAAATCAGGATGGATGTAACGAAAATTAATAATCGAAAACTGAGCAGGTGAGATCATTTCCCAATGACTGTATTTTAGAATTCGTTCTTGAACGTAATTCGCAAGTTCTTGGCCATGATCAATGCGACGAGAATATTCTTCAATTCCAATAGTTTGCAGTGAAAGCCATAATTTTAGTGCGCGAGTCGGTCGTGTAAGCTCAATTCCCATCGAGCCAAAATTTGTTACACGGTCACCATCAATATCTTTTAAATATTCAGGGCTGGCATCGAAACTGTTGAGAAGATCTTGCTTATCTTTCACAAGAATCATGGCGCAACTATAAGTTTGATAGAGTAATTTATGGGCATCCCAGCTAACACTATCTGCTTTATGAATTCCCTTAAGGCGGTGTACTTGACTGGTTGAAAGAAGGAAAGACGCTCCATACGCGCCATCAACATGCATCCAAAGAGAATACTTCTTACATAAATCACCGATATCATTTAAGGGATCTACGGTTCCAGTATTGGTCGTTCCTGCAGTTGCAACTACGCAACAAGGAACCAATCCTTGGTTTAAGTCCTCTAAAATTGTTCGTTCAAGAATGTCCGTTTTAATTTGAAAGGCTTCATCGGTATCAATAAAACGGAATTGACGGCTCGTAAATCCAATAATTTTTAAGCCCTTTTCCACAGAGTGGTGTGTTTGATCAGAAAGATAAATGACCCCCAAGTGTCGGTTATCTTCATTCAATACTTTATCCCTTGCTGCAATAAGTCCCGTTAGGTTTGCCATAGAACCACCTGAAACAAACAACCCGCCAGCATGTTCATCATAGCCGATTTGTTTGGTGAGCCAACAAATGGTGTTTTCTTCGATCGTACTTGCGGCAGAACTATTAACCCAATTACTTGCATGCACATTATAAGCGCTCGACATTAAATCACCCAAAACAGAAACCTTTGTAGCCGGTCCGGGGATAAATCCAAAATGACGTGGGTGAGCACTGCGTAAACTATAGGGATAAATATCCGTCATCAATTGAGATACAACGGAATTGAGGTCGCGTCCTTGTTGCGGCATATCTTGATTTTTAAGACGATCTAAAACGTCTTCCGGTGCGATTGTACAGACAGGTCCGGTACCTGGATTTGTTTCACCTTGATAAAAAGTTTTAATAAATTCAATCATCATAGCTTCAATTGAAGCATCTTCATCGAGTTCATATCGTTTCATTTACATACCTCCATTAACTTGACTTCGTGTTAATGAAAATATACCATAACTTATAGAATAAGATAATTTAATAGATTTTATAAAACGGATAAAAAAAATTAATGGGAGAGCGTATGAATCTGAGACATTTTCAAACATTTGTGAAGGTTGTGGAGAAAGAAAGTTTTAGTAAGGCAGCGGATGCCTTAGGTTATACTCAAGCGGCCGTGACCGTTCAAATCCAACAACTTGAAGAAGAACTTCAAACAAAACTCTTTGACCGCATGAATCGTAAAATTCACCTCACGGAAGAAGGCGAGGCATTTATATTTTATGCGAACGAAGTTTTAAGAACCGTTGAGGAAGCGCGTATCTTTAATCAATCGACCAAAAAAGAACACGGTACCATTCGCGTCGGAACGGTCGGATCGTTGGGGTCGAGCATTTTTCCAGACCTTATCTATAATTTTCACAAGGAACATCCCAACGTGGAAATTAAAGTGATCATCGGAAAAACAGAAGAACTGCTGGGTATGGTACGGCGAAACGAAATCGACATCCTTTTCACACTCGATTATCAACTTTATGGTGCAGATATGGTAAAAGTATTTGAAAAGGAAGAAACCATTCTGTTTGTAAGTGCGGATGAGACGGTAAGCAGTACAAAAATCTATAACCTTGAAGAATTTTCGGATGCACCATTTTTACTGACCGAACAAGGTGAGGCGTATCGCTATGAACTTGAGCGCAATCTTGCGAAGCGACGCGTGAACTTAAATGCGATTTTAGAGGTTGGAGATACAGAAATTATCATCGCTGTCTTGAAAAAAGGACTTGGGTTATCGTTTCTTCCTGAATTTTCAGTAAAAGAAGAACTCGAACAACGCGTATTAAAAACGGTGAATGTTGATATTCCTACGGTTTCGATGTACGCTCAAGTCCTTTATCACGAAAAAAAATTCCTGACGACCCACATGAAGTCATTTATCCAGGAAATTGAACAAACCTATATTCGTCGAAAATAAAAAAACCCACTCTAAAGAGTGGGTGTAATTTCAATATGGGGCGACCGACGGGACTCGAACCCGCGCATGCCGGAACCACAATCCGGTGTGTTAACCGACTTCACCACGATCGCCATATCCTCGTCAATTATAACCATAAAAATTAATCTTGTAAAGAGTAGAAAGACCTAAAAATTAAGAATTCAAAGGGGATGAACAAAACGTGATTGTTGGTCATCATATTTTAAGGTTTCTTGAATTCAAATCACCAAAATGATACTATTTTAAAACGAAATTTCGAATTCTAGATGAAAATTCATCAAATTAACAAACTATCTTGCTATTTTCATTAAATGAAAATGACTTTGGAGAACTATCCTTATAGAATGTATGTGTACGTGCTAAAGAGCATAAAGGAGTACGTTCATATCGAGGAGTTTGTACAATTCACGGTTGATATAATTGAGTGTTTTAACAAGACGAAAGAACAAATAAAAACCCACTTAAAGTGGGTGTTATTTCAATATGGGGCGACCGACGGGACTCGAACCCGCGCATGCCGGAACCACAATCCGGTGTGTTAACCGACTTCACCACGATCGCCATTGCTAGACCATTATAGCGTTTAAAAAAACGTTTGTAAAGGCGCTCACCAAAAAATAGTGAATTATATAAGAAATATGATATAGTAATCATACTAATGGAGGACATTTATGATGAAAATTGCTGTTATCACAGACTCATCGGCAGGTGTTTCAAAGCAAGAAGCAATTGATCATGAGATTATCGTAGCACGTATGCCTTTAACAATCGATGGAAAAGCATATATGGAAGAAGAAGGGATCTCTCGTGAACAATTGATTCAAGCCATGAAAAACGGATCATCTGTTTCAACATCACAACCACCTTTAGGTAGGTTGATTGAATTGTTTGATGACGTTTTAAAAACATATGACCATATAATCTTTTTACCGATTTCAAGTAAACTTAGCGGGACGTATCAAACGGCATGCGGACTGACTCAAGATTATGATGGACGCGTAACGGTTATTGATTCAAAATTTGTCAGTTGCCCATTGTTTTTATTAAGTCTTGAAGTTAAGGAAATGATAAGGCGGGGTATGGAACCGGATGCTATAAGGACGCTCATCGAAGATGAAGCGGATATGTATGCATCACTCATACCTGAGAATATTATCTACCTTAAGCGTGGAGGTCGTATTACGCCAGCAGCTGCAGCCATTGCGAATTTACTCAAAATCGTACCTGTATTAAAGGTTTCAAATGGTGAAATTGATTTGGCTGAAAAAGTAAGGACCTACAAAAAAGCAGTCCGCGTTGGTTTTGATCACACTGTGGTAGATCGGAATAAAGATGATTATGAATGGATTGTTTTAGACGGCGGTTGTGAAGAAAAAATCTACAATGCTGTTGTGAAAGATTTAGAAAAACATTTTGGGATTGAGGTCATAAAACGTCCTTTATATCCTATTGTACTTGCTCATACTGGACCTGGCAGCATTGCGATTGCTTGGCGAAAAAAACTTATTAAAGATAAAATATAGAGAAGGAGCTTTAATATGAATAAAATTGAAACAAAACTTGTTGGACACATCGAAGATATTATTCTTGATGCGTTTGGTATTGAAAAAGAAGATGGACTTGTAATGTTAGAAATCCCTAATAATCCAGAAATGGGAGATTACTCAACAAACATCGCAATGCGTCTTACAAAACGTGTTGGTAAAAATCCACGTGAAATTGCTAGCGTTATTGTGGAGAAATTAGAAAATAATGAGATGGTTGACTCCATTAGTGTTGCGGGACCTGGATTTATTAACTTTGTTATGAAACCAGCAGTTTTAGGTAGCGTTATTAATGATGTTATTGAGGCTGGTAAAGATTATGGTCGTTCCAATGCAGGGGAAGGAATCCGTTTACTCAATGAATATGTATCGGCGAACCCTACTGGACAACTTCATGTTGGTCACGCACGTGGAGCCGCATGGGGTGATTCACTTTCACGTATTATGTCCTTTGCAGGATATGACGTACTTCGTGAGTATTATATTAATGACCTTGGTAATCAAATTTTGATGTTAAGTCATTCACTTTATGCACGTTATAAACAAGCATTTGGTATCGAAGCATCATTGCCTGAAGATGGATATCATGGACCCGATATTGTGGAAATCGCAAATGATGTGAAAGATGCTGAAGGTGACAAATGGTTAGATGCACCGGAAGAAGAATGGGTACCTTATTTTAAAGAACTTGGAATTAAATTAGAATTAGAGCGCATTAAAGAAGATTTAAATACTTTTGGAGTTGAAATGGATTCATGGGTTAGTGAAAAATGGCTCTATGATGATGGACGTGTAGAGGAATCCTTAGAAGCACTTAAAGCAAAAGGTGTAACGTTTGAAGAAGATGGCGCACTATGGCTTCGTTCAACAGATTTTGGGGATGATAAAGACCGTGTCCTTATTAAGAGTGATGGATCTTATACCTATCTCGTACCTGATATCGCAAACCACATTTATAAACTCGAACGTGGTTATACACATTTACTAAACCTATGGGGTGGCGATCACCATGGTTATATTGTACGTATGCAAGCTGCACTTGAAGCGCTCGGCCATCCAAATGTTCTGGATGTTGATATTATTCAAATGGTTCGTCTTGTGGACGAAGGTGTTGAAGTTAAAATGTCAAAACGTACAGGGAATGCACTGGGTCTTGTTGAACTGGTTGATGATATTGGTGTTGATGCAACACGTTACTTCTTTGTAAGCCGTGCTTTAGCAACGCCACTTGATTTTGACCTTGGTCTAGCACGTAAAAAATCAAACGATAACCCAGTATTCTATGTTCAATATGCACATGCTCGTATTTGTTCAATTTTACGTCAAGCAGGAGAAGTTCCTCATGTTGATGTCATTGATCAACTTACAAATCCTAAAGAAATTGCCTTATTAAAAGAAATTAATGAGTTTAGTTCTGTTGTTGCAGATGCTGCGAAAAGACGTGAAGTTCATAAGATTGCAAATTATGTTCAAGATCTTGCATCATCCTTCCATAGTTTCTATGGTGAAGTAAAAGTTATGGATCCAAGTAACCCGGAACTACAAGCACAACGTCTAAATTTACTTGTAGCGGTAAAAATTACCCTAAGTAATGCCTTGAACTTAATCGGTGTTAATGCACCAGAACAAATGTAATTCTTGTACATTTTGTTGTTCTATTGTATTATTTAAGTGTTACAGGGGGTGATGGTATGTCACTAAAAAATAGTTCCGTAGCCATTTACCGACAAATCATTGAGTATCTTGAATTAGAAATTGCCTCGGGTCGACTTAATGCAGGGGATCGCATTGAGTCAATCCGGGCACTTGCTTTATTCTTTAAAGTAAATCCGAATACAGTTCAAAAAGCACTCAATGAGCTCGAGCGTGATGGTTTGATTGAAACAGATCGCACAAATGGTAAATTTGTTACAGATAAACAAGAAATAATTAAGAAGTTAAGAAGTGAATTGGGACGTCGTTACAGTGTTGTATTTGTTGAGAAAACGAAAACACTTGGTCTTGACCTTGAAGAAACAATAAGCCTTCTTAAAAATGAATGGGAGGTTGGGAAACATGAATAACGAAAATGGTTTGGTCATTTCACATTTAAATAAGCATTATGGAAAAAATCAAGTGCTTAAGAATATTAATTTAAATTTGGAATCTGGAAAAATAGTGGGTCTTTGTGGTCCAAATGGAGCAGGAAAGACAACCTTAATTAAGACGATTGTTGGTCTTCTTCGTGATTATCACGGAGATATTCAGGTATGTGGAAATCCAGTTGGTCCTGATTCGAAAGCTGTTGTTTCATATCTTCCTGATGTGGAATACTTAGCACCCAATCTTACAGGACACAAAGCAGCAAGACTCTATAGTGATATGTATGCTGATTTTGATATGGGCGTTTTAGAAGACTTATTCCTTAAGATGAAATTAGATGGAAGCATGCCTGTTTCAAAGATGTCTAAAGGGATGCGTGAAAAGTTCCAGCTTGCTTTATGTTTATCGCGTAAAGCACGTATCTATATATTTGATGAGCCGATTGCAGGTGTTGATCCTGCATCACGCGATTCGATTATCGAAACAATTTTAAGCAATTATACTCAAGATGCACTACTTATCATTTCAACACATCTCATTCAAGATATTGAAGGTGTCTTGGACGAAGTCGTCTTCATTAAAGATGGTGCGATTCTCATGCACGAAAATTGTGATGATTTACGTGAAGCACGTGGACAAACAATTGATGAAATCTTTAGGGAGGAATTCAAATGGTAGGAAAACTATTTAAAAATGATTTGGTAGATTCTTATAAAGCGTATGCACCTGTTGTAGGGATGATGATTGCAGGATGTGTTCTTACAATCTTGATGATTCAATTAGCGATTAATGATCGATTTGGAATCTTTGGAACCTTTATTGCGTTAGCGTTGTTTGCACTCGTAGTTATTGTGACAGTGATGTCCGTGCGAGCAAATATCTATGTACTTTATACAAGCATCTATCATAAAAACGGATATCGACTCTTTACGTTACCGGTTAAGACTTGGCAAATTCTTGTATCAAAATTATTAGTGGCGTTCTTTTGGTCAGTGATTATGGGTTTACTCCTAATTCTATCCCTGTTCATCATTACTTTCACAACAACAGGAAGTCTTGCAATCTATGGCCAAGCAATGCAGGAATTATCCCAATACTTTGCACAGTATTTTGAATCGAGTGTCGCATTTTTTGCGGTTATTGATAACCTCTTAAACTTTGCGCTCAGTTCGCTTGTCATTCTCTTTGCAGGTGCTGTGGCACATTCAAGCTATTTCCAAAATAATCGTGGATTAGTTGCTGTGGGGATTGCAGTTTTAATCGCTATTGTTCTCGGACAAATTGGTGCGTATGTTGATACTTCGTTTGGAAGTGTTTTATTACGCTATGATTCTTATGCATTCTTACAAGGTGGAAGTATTCCAGTTGGTGAGTTTGCGCTTGTGGTCTTATATCAAATTCTTGTCTGTGGGTTCTTGACCTTTGGAACACTTTGGTTTTGGAACCATAAGTTAGAAGTTATGTAGCAAATTTAAAAACCTGATATACAATCAGGTTTTTTTTTTGCAAAACATGTGATAATGCGTGAACTTTTGTGATTTATTGACTTTGCAAAGGTTTCGCATTATTGTAATCAAGGTAAAGGAATGTGTAATTATGGAAAAAAATAATAAATTATTACTGATTCTTGTTTTTGTACTGTCGTTAGGGACGCTCAGTGTGGGTGGCTTTTTTGCAATCCAAGCATGGCAGACGTACCAAACAACCCTTACAAAAGCAACGATATCAAACCACAGTCAATACAGTCTTCGAAATAATGCAACGGCATATCAAAAAGAACTTTATGAAGAACTTGCTTCTGTTGAATCAGGTTCGGATGCGGTAATTTCTGAACTCATTTCGAAAAACTTTATTGCTGATTTTTATACGTGGACAAATAAAGTTCGAATGAATGACGTTGGTGGCATTCAATTTCTACATCCGGATATCAAAGTCTGGGTATATGATCAAGCGCTTGATCGCTTCTATAATGATATGCGTGTTTATATTGAACGAGAACAAGTTGAGGATACGCTAGAGGTAACGGGAATCGAGGTTACTTCGAAGAAAACAAAGTTCTTGCTTCATGACCATGAAGTACCCGCATATCAAGTCAATGCAACATGGACATACAAAGATTCAACCGTGCTTGATACAAAAAATTATCAACATGCGGCACAGATTATGGTCGTTAAGGTAGACGACACCTATTCAATTGTGGAGGTATCAAATGGAACTCAAACTTCAACCGAAACAAACCCAGCGTAAAGAAAATCGTATTGTGGGGACGTTATTGCTTATTCTCTCAAACATTCTACCACTGGGGCTTATTGTCTTCTTAGGAAGATTTGCATCCATTCATGGACGTTACTTTGCAATCGGTACACTAAGTGTTATGGTATTTATTCTTCTTCTTAATATTCTCTATATACTTGGTTATTTAAAATCAAATAAACTTTTTAGATACGTATTTCTAATATTGTCTGTTGTATGGCTTTTGGTTGGATCGGTTGGTTCGTTTTACGCAATTAAAACCAATGCCATCACCAACGCCATTCTTAATAAAGACGAAGTTCGTGAATTTAGTGTTGTGAGTTTTAGTGGGGATGAAGTGCTTGAGGGTAAAACAGTAGCGTATGCACCCATGAATGAACCCGAAGTTGAAACATCGATTAAGAAAAAAATCGCGGATAAAGCGGATAATGTTGTTTTTGAGAAATATGATAATTATCGTGACTTGTTATCAGCGGTAAGTGCGAAGAAGATTGATGTTGCGGTATTACCCCTTAATTACCACACATTAACTCAAGAAATTCCAGATGGGTCAAATCCTTTTGTGGAATCAAAAGAATTATTTACGTTTTCCACATCCCTTACAAAACAATCCAACACTGAAGTGGATGTTATTAAAGAGCCATTTACAATGCTTATGTTGGGATTAAATGATGATCTTGCAGACTCAATTATTCTTGCATCCTTTAACCCCGAAACGCTTAAAGTTACGATGACAAGTATTGCACGGGATTCGTATGTTCCAATCGCTTGTTATCCAAACGAATCTTACGATAAAATAAATCATTCTCATGGGATTAGTTCACAATGTATGGTAGATACAATTGAAAACTATCTGGGTGTTAAGGTTGATTTTGTGTTTGAAACGGATTTTTATGCACTTGAAAATATGGTAGATGCGATTGGGGGCTTAGAAATTGAAAGTCCGACAACATTTGCAGGTTCATTTCCACTTGAAAAACAATACGATGACGATGGTGAGCCCATTATGGAAGGTGTTACCATTCCAGAAGGGAAAAACCTTCTGAACGGTAAACAAGTTGTCACTTTTGCACGAGAACGTCGTATTGAAAACATGGCAAATGGTGATTTTGACCGCCAAGTCAATCAACAGTATGTTATTAAAGAAATGGCAAATAAAATTCTTGCGACACGAAATCCGAATACGATCTTAAATGTTTTGGATTCGGCGAAGAAAAATATTACCATGACGCTTCCACTTGAAACCATTTCCAAACTCATGGGATATGCATTGCAAAGTATTGATCGTTCTCCGGTAGACCCCATGTCAACATTTAGAGTTGTGCAAACTCAGATTGCGGGTGAAGGAACGATTATTAATGGTGTGTGGTATGCGAAGCCTTTTGAAAATCAGTATTTACAAGCAAAGAAAGTCATTTTGGATAATCTAAAATCAGATGCAGACTTACGAAATGAATACGACTTTACGTTTACCTATGGTAAACCTTATCAAACAGATCTGATTTCTTCGGAAAATTCAGAAGATACCGGTCCGCTTTTGACGGTGCTTAAACCAAGTGAGCGCAGTGCACAAGCCGTTGATGTCTTAGATTTTAATGGCCTCTCTCAATCAGAAATTCAATCGTGGGCGGATAAAAACCATGTTTCAGTTACCTTTGATGTAATCAAACCGGACTCCCCAGAGTTCAAGCATGATTACATTAACAATCAAGTGCTCGAACAAGATGTTAAGCCCGGATTTTATAACGAAGGTGTAAATGCAATCCACATTAAAATCGTGAATAAGTAAAAAAGAAAACAACCACTTCAGGTTGTTTTCAAATTCTAATCTAAGATTGAACACATCTTAGTCAATTACAGCTTGCATGTAGACATCATGATTAAGTGTATACGTTGTGAGGACACGATCATCCAGATATCCATACGTGTTTGGATGATTTTCTTTAGGAAGTGCAATGGATCCAGGATTATATATTGTTGTATGGTCTATTTTTTTCAAAACAGGCACGTGTGTGTGTCCAGAAATAAAGAGGTCTACGCCGTGTCGTGGTCCCTCAATATCGGGTTCAAAAAGGTGACCATGTGTCACCATGATGGTAAGATTATTCCATTCTGTCACCGTATAGTCTTGCATTATTGAGAATTGACATAACATTTGATCCACTTCACTGTCACAGTTTCCGCGCACTGCGATAATGGGGCATGTGAGTTGGTTCAATCGATCGGAAACAGCTTTCGGATTGTAATCCGCAAGAATTGGATTTCGAGGTCCATGATACATGAGGTCCCCTACCAGTAAAATGCGATCATAAGGTAAGGGTGTGTTGAGAACATCATTTAAACGGTCGATGCTACCGTGTATATCAGAAATAATTAAAGTTTTCATGCTTTCCTCCAGTCATATGTAATGAAATTATACCATCAAACATATTAAAATATGGGATTTTCCAATCGTTAATTGATAATTATGAGCGAACATTTTATGATAGAATAAATAGAGGATGTGAAAATATGAAGCAACACAGTAAAGGTCTTACCATTTTTATTTTAATTCTTTCACTTACAACTTTGAGTGTAGGTGGTTTTTTTGCGTACCGAGCATACCAATCAAAAACAAGTATTGATGGGGGTACTACAAGCGAGAATAGTTTCTATTCGCTGCGTAAAAATGCAACTGAGTATCAAAAAGAACTCTATAAGGAACTTACCTCGAAACTAAAAGAAGATCCAAGAGATGATAAAGTGATTTCAGAGCTTATCGCTCAAAACTTTGTTGCGGATTTTTATACATGGACCAATAAGTTGCGCTTTAATGATGTAGGAGGCATGCAGTATATTCATAAAGACCTTGACTGGGTTTATGGTCAGGCACTGGATACATTCTATAACGATATGCGTTACTATAAAGAAAAAGGGAAATTAGACAAAACACTTGAAGTTGCTTCATCGACCGCAAGTGCCAAAAAAGACACGTTAGTTTTAATTGAGCAAGAAGATGAATTGGTGACACAAGAAGATGGGACGGTCAATACCGTAACAAACGATGTTGAACGTTCGATTCCTGTATATCGTGTTGCGATAACATGGAAATATAAAGACTCGGATGTTTTAAATGTCTCGGAGTTTCAACAGAAAGCAGATATTTATGTAACGAAAGATGACGATGGATTGTATTCAATCATGGAGGTAGACGATGGGCAAGTCAAAGAAGCAGCAAACTAAAACAAAACAACGTAGACCCTCATTCATTCATCGACCAATATTTGGATTGCTTCTAACAGTAGTCGTGAATATAATCTATATTGCATTATTATTTGTCATTGGACGATACGTTAATTTACACAGCAAGTACTTTATGCTCGGAATCACAATTATCGTATTGCTTGTTTTAATTCTTAATTTATTTTTCCTTTTAGGGTATGCGAAACGAATTCGTTTTTTCCGAAAAGCAGTTGCAGTATTTGGAATGTTTATGTTGATTGTTGGATCGGTAGGGTCCTATTACACATTTAAAACCAATGCTATCGCGAATCAAATGATTAATGAATCCGGTCAGGAAAATAAAGAGTTTTCAGTAATTAGTTTTAAGGAAGGTGCGAAAAAAGAAGATCTTGATCACAGCACGCTGGGTTATGTTGAAACAACGCAAGAATTTGAAGATGCGGTAAAGAAAAATGTCGCTAAAGAATCAAGAACGGTTGAGTATGTCAAGTTTAAATCCTATGACGATCTTCTTATAGCGAGTTTAAATGATAAAATTCAATTCGCAGTGGTACCGAAAAACTTTAGTTCGCTTTCAAAACGACTTGAAACGGAAGAACGAAATCCAATTGAGTTTTCAAAAGCAATGTTCTCGTTCAGTATAAAAAGCAAAGAAACGGTGAATGATAAAGATGTGTTAAAGGAACCCTTTACGATGTTAATGATTGGGGTTAATGAAGAACTCGCTGATTCCATCATCCTAACCTCTTTTAATCCTGAAACACTTAAAATCACCATGACAAGCATTCCACGTGATTCTTATCTACCGATTGCTTGTCAGAATAATTATCCCGATAAAATTACCCATGCACGTGCATTTAGCCGTCAATGTCTCATTGATTCGGTTCAAGATTTTATGGGCGTGAATATTGATTTCTACTTTGAAACAGATTTCTATGCGCTTGTGAAAATAGTCGACACATTAGGCGGACTTGAACTAGAGTCACCGATTGCATTTGGGGGATCATTGCCTAAAGAAGAAGATCCATCAGAATTCCATGAAATTTGGATTCCAGCTGGAAAACAAAAAATGGATGGAAAGCAAGTGATTACCTTTGCTCGTGAACGTTATGCCTTTACCGGTGGTGATTATGTTCGTCAAATGAATCAACAATATGTTATTAAAGAACTCGCAAATCAAATTTTAAGTACCCGTAATGTGAATACACTTGTGAATGTATTGGATGCCGCAAAGGATAATATTCAAATGAATATATCCATAAACGATATTACATCGCTTATGGGATACGCATTACAAAATATCGAGAAATCACCGGTATCTCCGTATAATACCTTTAGAATTGTATCGACCCAACTTCAAGGTGAAGGGGAAATTATTGATGATGGCTACAGTGGAAAATATGTTTCCCATCCATATATGCGCGATGTCCAAGTAGCGCGTGATGTCATTAGCGATAACTTGAAACACGACGCGGATCATCTAGATGTTAAGACATTTAGTTTCAAACAATCAAAACCGTATCGTTCAGCGCTTTTTAATCCAAGTCAAAATGTGGAAGGGCTCTACTATCCAGGTGATGTCGTACCGAAACGTCTTGAAGATACAGACAAAGATAAAGAAACAGAGCGTTCAAATGTTGTACCTGATCTAACATCAATGTCACGCAGTGAGATTAAACGTTGGGCTCAAAATAATGGCGTGACGGTCGTTTTCAATGAGATTGATCAAAATTCAGATTCTTATCAAGACTACTACAGTGATGGACAAATAATTTATCAAAGTGTAGAACCTGGAGATTATCACCAAAAACAAACATATATTGAACTTACAATAGTCGTGAAATCAGAGGTTGAAGAACCCAAAGGTGTTACAATTCCTGATTTTATTGGAGATACGGTAGCCGATGCAATCGCATGGGCGAATGGAAATGGATTTACCATTGAAGCCATTCCATCCGGGGACACCACTGCGATCATCGAGTCGCAAAGTATTCGTCCAGGTCTTTACCAAGGCGAACATCGCAATATCGTTGTATCGGTTCGAATAGAATCGGAGAAACCCGAAAATCAGAATTCCAATGAATAAATTGGATGCACATGGGTAACACAAAATATAAAATATTCGCTATAATACTTAAGAATCGTGAGGCCTCTATGAAAATAGAGGCTTTCATTCTTGTATTATTAGGTCATCTGTACCATAATAAACATATGTGAATTGAGGTCGAAATCATGAAACACGTATTTATCATTAATCCAACTTCAGGCGTAGGACGTTATCGTGACGTCGAAGCATGGATAGACAATAACTTTAAAGACAAAGAAGACAACTATGAATTGCGTTATACAGAATATCCAGATCACGCACAAAAAATTGCGGAAGAATATCATGGGAATGATGTCGTTATTTACTCTGTAGGTGGCGATGGTACCGCACATGAAATTCTTAACGGTTTAGATTTAGACGTACAATTAGCAATTATACCTGTAGGTACCGGTAATGATTTTTGGCGGATGATCAACTATAACCATCCCCTTGAGAAAATACTTGAAGATACCATTAACGGGTCTGTACAACACATTGACATTGGCGAAGCCAACGGTCACCGCTTTTTAAATTGTATGAATATGGGTGTGGATTCAGAAGTTAATCGTGATGTAAATGCAGTGCGTAAAACATGGTTTCCTCGCAAATTGATTTATATCTATTATGCAATCTACGAACTTATTCGTAAAAAGCCCATCCAATGTATAGTTGAAGCGGATGGTACCCAAAGCGAACACAATGCCCTTCTCATTTCGGTTATGAATGGTCGTTGGTATGGAAATGGATTTCAAAGCGCACCTAAAGCCATTATTAATGATGGTGCACTCGATGTCTGTATCGTAGAAGATGTACCAGCAAGACGTCTTCCTAAATTGCTGCCAATGTATTATAAGGGAGAGCATTTGGATCTTGATGTCGTGACAAGCTTTAGAGCGAAAGAAATTAAGATACAATGCAATCAAACTGTAGCTTTAGGATGTGATGGTGAAGTCTTTGAATATTCAACCGTCCATGCACGTGTTCTAGATGGAAAACTTAAGTTACGTGTTCCAAATGCTCTGTGAGCATATTAAGGTACATATGAAATACTTGTGATATAATAACTAAGCAAATAGGAGGACACTATCAAATGAAAAATATAACAAAAAATGATTTTAATGAAGCCGTTAAAGATGGCGTAGTACTTATTGATTTTTATGCTAACTGGTGTGGACCATGTAAGATGATCGCTCCAATCTTGACAGAACTTTCAACAACAATGGCAGATGAAGCAACAATCTTAAAAGTTAATGTGGACGAAGAAGGCGAACTAGCACAACGTTTCGACGTTATGTCAATTCCTACTTTAATTCTCTTTAAAGATGGAAAACCTGTTGGACGCAAGACAGGATTTTTACCAAAACCTGAGCTTGAAAAATTTATTCGTTCAGCACAATAAACGCAATCTTAAACCAAAGAAAGACCAACACTCCGTTGGTCTTTTTATTTTTACATTTTTTCTATTAATTCGTTTGCATTTTAGAAACCATTATGTATAATTAGTTTGTGTTTATACTTACTAATATAAAAGTTTACCAACACTAAACAAGGGAGGAACTATGGAAATTGGAAAACGACTCAAACAGTTGCGCACAAAAAATGGTCTGACCTTAGAGGAACTCGCAAGCCGTAGTGAATTAACCAAAGGGTTTTTATCACAACTTGAAAACGACTTAACGTCCCCATCCATTGCAACACTTAACGATATCGTGGAGGCGCTGGGCACGAATTTGTCAGTCTTCTTTAAAGAAGAGTCTGCTGAGCAAGTTGTATTTACTGCAGATGATTATTTTATTGATGAACGCGATGATTCGACAATCCATTGGATTGTACCCAATGCGCAAAAAAACGAGATGGAACCCATCCTTTTAGAACTCGAGCCAGGTGGCGAATCCAATGAAATCTTACCGCATGAAGGGGAAGAATTTGGATATGTACTCCAAGGTAAGGTATCATTAAGGTATGGAGATGAAACAATAGCGATTTCAAAAGGACAAACTTTTTACATAAAAGGAAATCGTAATCACGTCTTGGTTAATGAACATCAACAACGAGCACGTGTGATATGGGTGTGTACACCCCCTGTATTTTAAAGGAGGAAGAATATGGAAGCATTAATTCAATTTACAAATATTGTGAAGAGCTTTGAAGATCAACTTGTCTTAAAAGGGATCAACTTGGATATCTTTGAAAATGAGTTTGTGACGCTACTTGGCCCTTCTGGCTGTGGAAAAACAACACTTTTAAGAATCTTAGGTGGATTTTTAGAGCAAAGTTCTGGTGAAGTCTATTTCGAAGGCATTGAGATTTCGAAATTAGCTCCTTATAAACGTGAGATTAATACAGTCTTTCAACGGTATGCACTTTTTCCACACATGGATGTTTATGACAACATCGCATTTGGTCTTCGCATTAAGAAAACAAACGAAGATATTATTAAGCAAAAAGTTGAGAAGATGTTGAATCTTGTAGGGTTAAGTGGCTTTGAACACCGTCCTGTAACACTTTTATCAGGAGGACAACAACAACGTGTCGCGATTGCTCGAGCGCTTGTGAATGAACCAATGGTGCTTCTACTCGATGAACCTTTAGGGGCATTGGATTTAAAAATGCGTAAAGAAATGCAACGTGAACTTAAAGAAATCCAAGAAAATGTGGGTATTACTTTTGTTTATGTTACACATGACCAAGAAGAAGCGTTGACCATGTCAGATAAAATTGTCGTGATGAATGAAGGGGAAATCCAACAAATTGGAAAACCCATGGATATCTATAATGAACCTGAAAACCGTTTTGTCGCAACATTTATCGGAGATTCAAACATCATCGAAGGAACGATGATTGAAGATCGCCTTGTGGAATTTGATGGTGTTCAGTTTGAATGCGTTGATGCAGGTTTCTCAAATAATGAAGTGGTAGATATCGTAATCCGACCTGAAGACATTGATATTGTTGATGTGGAGCTTGGAAAATTAACGGGAGTTGTTGAGTCGATCCTATTTAAGGGTGTTCATTACGAAATTGTCGTTAAAACAGAGCATCGTGACTTTATCATTCATACAACGGATAATTCAGAAGAAGGCAAAGAAGTTGGCATCCATTTCTTCCCTGAAGACATCCATGTGATGTACACGATGGAGTCGTATTAATGAAGAAATATAGACCACTGGTTATTCCCTATGTAGTTTGGATGTCAGTATTTATTGTCGTGCCAATGCTCTTAATTGTATTTTATGCATTTACGACTGTAGGGAACCAAATGATTCCATTCCAGTTTAGTCTTATTAACTTTAAAAAATTCTTTGATCCCGTCTTCCTAAAAGTACTTCTTGATTCATTTAGAATTGCAGGGATAACAACCGTCATCTGTCTCTTAGTAGGATATCCTTTAGCTTATTTTATTTCACGGCGTTCAGAACGGATGCAAACACTCCTGATTCTCTTGGTAACCATTCCGATGTGGATCAATATGCTCGTTCGGACGTACGCTTGGATTAGTATTCTTTCAGACAAGGGGCTGATAAATAGTTTCCTTGCGTTGTTTGGGATTGCACCACTTAAAATGATGAATACAGATTTTGCGGTTATCCTAGGGATGGTTTATAATTTCCTGCCTTTTATGATTATGCAAATCTATAATGTTTTAGCGAAAATGGACGAGTCACTGATTGAGGCAAGTTATGACCTTGGAGCAAATCGTTTTGAAACGTTCCGTAAGATTGTCTTCCCCTTATCATTATCGGGGGTAATCTCCGGGATTACGCTGGTCTTCTTACCATCACTTTCGACCTTTGTCATTCCTCAATTCTTGGGTGGCGGAAGTTATGTCTTAATTGGTAACTTAATTGAAAATCAATTTATCAATATTGGTGATTATAATTTCGGTAGTGCTATCTCATTAATCATGGCTGTCCTTATTATGCTCTCAATGCATTTTGCGAATAAATTTGATCGTGAATACGATGAATCAAAACCAAAAGGAGGGAAACTCTAATGAAAGAAAAAAATCGTTGGATAGGGCCATTGGGAATTATCTTAATGCTCATTTTCTTCTATGGACCGATTCTTGTCATGATGGTGTTTTCCTTCAATGACTCACGTTCGTTGACGTCATGGTCGGGATTCTCAACAAAATGGTATGGAAAACTCTCGCAGAGTAACGATATTACTGCTGCTGTTCGAACATCGCTTTTCATTGCCCTAATTACAACGGTTATTGCAACGGTCGTTGGAACAATGACAGCAATTGGATTGAGTAAACATAAGAAAATTTTTAAGAAATCGATTTTGACCATTAATAACTTTCCTGTTCTTAATCCAGAGATTGTAACGGCAATTAGCTTCATGCTATTGTTTGCGTCCGTGAAGGGCCTCCAAAAAGGGTTTGGTACTATGCTTGTTGCCCATATAACATTTTGTACCCCATATGTCATCCTTACAGTCTTACCAAAGCTAAAGTCATTAGATCCAAGTTTGGCGGATGCTGCTATGGATTTAGGGGCTACGCCTACGGTAGCGCTGCGTAAGGTTATTTTACCGCAACTAACACCTGCAATTATCTCGGGAGCCCTTATCGCTTTTACAATGTCGTTTGATGATTTTGTAATTTCATACTTTGCTACCGGAAATGGTGTAAGCAATATTTCAATTCTTGTTTATCAAATGTCAAAACGAATTAACCCAACCGTGAATGCCCTCTCGACCATTATCGTTGTGATCATTACTGTTGTGTTAATCATTATAAATGTATTACCAATTCTGAAACGTAGTAAGAGAAAGGTGGCTGTTTCATGAAAAAAATCTTAGTAGCATTGCTTGCATCACTTCTTGTGTTAACCGGATGTGGTGCAAAAGAAACCAAAGAAGAACTCCGTGTTTATAACTGGGGTGAGTATATTGATGAATCGTTGATTCCTGAATTTGAAAACAAATACAACGTTCGTGTTATTTATGAAAAATTCTTATCCAATGAACAAATGTATAATAAGCTTCAAGATGGTTCAAAATTTGATGTGATTGTACCTTCTGACTATACGACGCAACGTATGCGTGAGGAGGGAATGCTTCAAAAAATAGATTACTCAAAGATTACAAACTATGAGAAAATTATTCCAAGCCTTAAAGGACGTCATATGGACCCTGACAATGAATACTCAGTTCCATACTTCTGGGGAAATGTTGGTATTCTCTATAATAAGAACACTGTAGACCGCAACGATCTTGAAACTCAAGGTTGGAATATCTTAATGAACGAAAAATATAAAGGCAAATTATTTTTCTATGATTCAGAACGTGATGCCTTCATGATCGCTTTGAAAGCACAAGGCTTTTCAATGAATACAACACAAGAGGAAGAACTCAAAAAAGCAAATGATTGGTTAATTGAAATGAAACAAACCATGGATCCCGTTTACGGTACCGATGAAATCATTGATCAAATGATTGGTGGTGCCAAGGACATTGCGGTTATGTATTCAGGGGATGCGAATGCGATTTTACTCGAAAATCCTGACATGGACTATTATTCGCCTTCTGAAGGAACAAACACATGGGTGGATGCAATGGTTATTCCTGTTGACGCACCCAATCCAGATTTAGCACATAAATGGATCGATTTTATGATTTCAGAAGACGTGTCAAAGCGTATTACCGAAGAAATTGGATATACAAGTCCGATTCAATCTGTGATTGATGATGTGACAGGAGCTGATGGAGCATTCAATGGAATTGACTCCTATGTCACACGAACAGGTTACGATAAGGACGAAGAGTTTTTCTATGATCAAAACATGAAAGTAATTCTTTCTGATTATTGGCAAAGAATTAAAGCGACAAAATAACGAAAAAACGCATCAAAAAGGGCTAAAAAGGCCCTTTTTGTTGAATTAAAGGAACAATTAAATCTTTTTTAAAAAAAATGTATTATTTTGTATTTTAAGTGTTGCATTTCTATACTGATGATGTATAATGTAAAAGCACAGTGAGAAACGACAACAACAAAGACAAACGTCGAGTTAATATGTCGCGACACAGTTAATGGTTCCTTAGCCAAGTGGTAAGGCAATAGACTGCAACTCTGTGATCATCGGTTCAAATCCGATAGGAACCTCCAGTAATGGGGATGTGGCGGAATTGGTAGACGCAACGGACTTAAAATCCGTTGAAGGTAACTTCGTATGGGTTCAAGTCCCTTCATCCCCACCATTACTTTATTGATGGAGTTCTAATTTAAATCGATGTATATGCGCCCGTAGCTCAACTGGATAGAGCACTTGATTACGGCTCAAGAGGTTATGGATTCGACTTCTGTCGGGCGCGCCAATTTTCGGGATGTAGCACAGCTTGGTAGTGCACCTGGTTTGGGACCAGGGGGTCGCAGGTTCGAATCCTGTCATCCCGACCAATTTTATTATTAAAATTAAATATTCCTATGGCGGGTTAGCTCAGTTGGCTAGAGCGTCCGGTTCATACCCGGAAGGTCGCGAGTTCGAATCTCACACCCGCTACCATTTCTATTTTGAAAAGCGTAATACCGATGTAGCGGACCCTTAGCTCAGTTGGTTAGAGCTACCGGCTCATAACCGGTTGGTCGTAGGTTCGAGTCCTACAGGGTCCACCAATTTGACACTTAGGATTATCGGAATTTAATTACATTAAAATGCAAATAACTCTATGGAGGAGTACCCAAGTGGCTGAAGGGACTGGTCTTGAAAACCAGCAGACGTGAGAGCGTGCGGGAGTTCGAATCTCCCCTCCTCCGCCATATTATTTCTTTACGAAATAAGGTTGCATTATATACCAGTTATGCTATAATGACATAGCATTAAACATATCGCGGGGTAGAGCAGACTGGTAGCTCGTCGGGCTCATAACCCGGAGGTCGTCGGTTCAAATCCGGCCCCCGCAACCAATGGCCCTGTAGCTCAGTCGGTAGAGCAACGGATTGAAGCTCCGTGTGTCGTCAGTTCGATTCTGACTGGGGCCACCATTTAAACCGATAAGACAAACCACTCAATGAGTGGTTTTTTTGTTCCTAAAAAGAGATTTTTTTTATTGTTTGATGAATAAGTATTCAAGATACGATACTTAATAAGGCAACGATTTGTATGAACATAACAAACTCTTTTTAGAAGTATTATTTTTTTGAATTTCAAATTAAGAAATGCGATGGTTTATGTTAAAAATAATAGTATAATAACTATATGAAACTATTACTTGTAGAAGATGATCGAGCAATATCTCGAAGTCTAAAATATATCTTAGAAAAAGAAGGCTATCATGTTGATGCTGTATTTTCTGTGCAAGAAGCTGAACGCTTTCTTGGATTGAATCAATACAACATTCATATTCTTGACGTTCGACTACCAGATGGCAATGGATTTGATATTTGTACGTTTATTCGGCAACAGAGTGAGGCCCCAATTCTATTTCTAAGTGTTGAAAATGAAGAAGATAGCATAGTTGAAGGCCTGACTCGTGGTGGTGATGATTATATTATTAAACCTTTTAAGTCAAAAGAACTTTTAGTTCGACTACAAAAGCTTTTGAAGAAACATGAAAAGCATGTATTCATAGACGGTGACATGAGTATCGATATGCAATCAGGAATCGTGAAGTTTGGTTATGAGATGATTAATCTTTCAACTATAGAATATAGATTACTCTTATTCTTTATTAGCCATAAAAATGAAATCGTTAAACGAGAAGATCTCTACGAATTGATTTGGGACTCTATGGAATATGTGAATGATAATGCGCTCTCAGCGTCCATTAAACGCTTAAGGGAGAAGTTTAATGGAGAATTAGATATTGTTACCGTTCGTGGACAAGGATACCGATACAAGCATGAAAATACTCAGAGATAAGAAAATTGCTCATCTTTTTGCACAAAGTATCATCTTAGGGGTATCTGTTGGTTTTTTATGTGCATATTTCATGAATTCATATGTTGGTATCTTAGTCGGAGTTCTATGTATCTTGATTTTGGTGTATCGATATCTCTTGTATCGAAGTAGAGAGATAGAAGAACTAACAGAGTATTTAAAGCGTCTGAATGATAACAGTCACGACTATGAACTCAACACATATGAAGAAGGAGAATTATCAATTCTGCATTCAGAACTCAATAAAATAACCGTTCTTCTCAAGACAATGAATCGAAACTTAGATGCCAACAATACCTTTCTGAAGAAGTCGTTAACTGATATCTCTCATCAACTTAAAACACCCATTACTTCCTTACTTCTTACTAATGACATTTTACGAGATGAATCACCAGATAATGATTTCTTACTTCAAAATCAAGAACAATTGGAGCGACTGGAATCATTGATAACCTCACTTTTACTTCTAGTTCGCTTGGAATCAAATACAATTGAAATGGATAAGAAACACGTTAATACTCATGAATTTGTGAATAGTTTGAAACTTAATATATCATCAAAAAGTAATGAGCTCGGCATTGAAACTAGAGTAGCTGCAAACACAATATATGTAGATGAAAAGTGGTTTTTAGAAGCAATCATTAATATACTTGATAATAAAACACGATATGCCCAAAATACAATCTTCATGACAATTGAAGAAAATGTATTTGAAACACAGATTATGATCTCTGATGATGGTGAAGAAATCGCGACGGAACTTAGAGAAAAAGTTTTTGAGAGGTTCGTTAAAACAAATAGTGTTAGCTCCAAGAGTGTTGGAGTTGGACTTGCAATATCTAAGGAAATAATCGAAAAACAAGGCGGTTCGGTTCGAATTATTGAGAAAAATACGTTTGAAATTAGGATACCTACTAAGTGACGAATAAATCACTTATAACACTCTCATGAAATATATAATAAAAGTGAGGTGATACTATGTCATTATTAGTGCTGGAAAATGTTTCAAAAACGTATAAGCAAGGCGACGCAGAAATTAAGGCTCTTGATAACGTCTCTGTTTCTGTGGATAGTGGAGAATTTATAGCAATTATGGGTGCAAGTGGAAGCGGAAAGTCGACTCTTCTCCATGTTATTGGAGGTGTTGATACTGTATCCAGTGGTGTTATTCGATTGGATAACACCAATCTTGGAGCATTAAGTGAAGAAGCACTCACGATTTTTAGAAGACGTCATATAGGTTTAATCTATCAGTTTTACAATCTAATTCCATTATTAGATGTAAAGGAAAATATTATCCTTCCTTTAGAGCTCGACAATCAAAACATTGATGAAATCCATCTGGAAGAACTTCTAAAGTCCTTAGAACTTGTGAATCGTGTAAACCACTTACCAAGTCAATTATCTGGAGGGCAACAACAACGTGTTTCCATAGCAAGAGCGCTCATGAATCGACCAACTCTGATTCTTGCAGATGAGCCAACGGGTAACTTAGACAAAAAAACATCTAAGGAAATCATTAAAATTCTTAGAGAAACCAATGAGATGAGCGAACAAACAATCATAATGGTTACTCATGATGAAACTATTGCATCACAGGCCAAAAGAATTATTGAAATAGAAGATGGTCGCATTATTAGAGATGAGAGAATACGATGAAATCACTTCTAAAAGTTCAATATAGACACCTTAAAAAATATTGGAAGCAAACACTAATGTCATGGTTGTCCATTATGATTGTAGTGAGTCTTATGACGGCCGTGATCGCAACATTTTCAGGATTTTATAGTAGTTACAAGTTATCGTCGCTTAAATACGGTGAACAATATAATGTCTACTTTCGAAATGTAAAAGATGTGGATGCATTGATTGAAAGTGGAGAAGATATTGTTAAGTATGAGTATGCATCAAAAGTTGGAGATATAACGGCGGTTGATTTTAATGCTGAACAACATAGCCCCCAAACTTTTTTACTTTATGCTTTACATAATGAAGATTTTTCTTTCATCAAACAAGGTTCTCAGCAAACGCTTCTTAGTGGAAGATTGGCAGAAAACAATGAGGAAATGCACGTTTCTGAAATGATGCTTGAGGCATTGAATTTAGATGATCCTATAGGTCACAAACTCGATGTAAGATGGGCAGATGGCTCAAAATCGGCAGTTACAATTGTTGGTGTTGTAGATAGACAATATGCATACGACAATCAAACTAAGAGTGCTATGATGTCATATGACAATTCAGTCTATGTTCAATTCGAAAATGACACAAAGAGTTTTGAGAAATCGGTTATTTCAATGATGGAGTCTAACAATCTCATAGATGAAGATGTAGTATTTAACGATTTTCGTAATGAACTACTAGGACTAAGCGACAATAAGAATATTATGTGGAAAGTTGTAGTGGTAATGGCAAGTGTTCTATTGGGTTTATTCACGTTAACATCAATCTTCACACTCTATAACACCCTGAACATTAGCCTTGAGAGTAAAGCAAAATCTTTAAGTCTCCTATCAACAATTGGGGCAACAAAAAATCAGATACGAAGGTCACTTTTTTTTGAGATGTTTCTGACCACAATTCCTTGTGTTGTTATAGGATTGATGGGTGGGTTTCTTGTGTCTCAAGGAATCTTTAACATGAGTTATCCCATATTATCTAACACGTCCTTATTTGGATATAATATTATGGAATTTGCGAAGCCAACTCTAACAATGGAGCTAATTTTAGGAATATTTATAGTCTCATTTATAGTTGTTTATATCCCATTACTTCGTTCTATAAGAAATATATTTAAAGAGAGTTCTATTGAATTGATACGTGAAAGCAAGCGGATAACAATCAATAAGAAAAAAGAAAAAACAAGATTCATCAAGTTGTTTTTTGGGCAAGCAGGTGTTTTGTCATATAAAAATACGGTTAGAGATCGAAAAAAATACTTGGGTCTTAAACGTTCTTTGATAATAGGTACTGTATCGTTGGTATTGATTGCTTCTTTCTTGGCTTCTTCCCTAGATTTAGCCTCTGCAAAATTAGATCATGGTAATTATGCGATTCAAATTGAAAAACAGAATATCGATTCGAGCGCTTTTGATGACATTAGAAGTCAAATTGAAGAGAATAAAGACGTAAGTTCGACGTTTAAGGTGACAACAGAATCAGGACGACTTGGAATTTGGCATCACAATGATGTATTTGATGAAGAATTGAGATATTTATTGAGACATAAAATAATCGTTTTAGATGACAAAGATTTCAATACATTATATCCCTCCGTTAATCTTCATGAAATTGTGGTAAACGATTATTTTGAAGGCGTCATTTCAGACTATAATAACGGAAGAATGCAGATATCTCGCCATTTAACTGACTTGAAAGTTGGTGATCTTGTCCATTTTTATACATATGATGGAACAGATGGGAAAAGTATGTCAAAAACATCAGAGTATCCCATCGGTTTAAAGGTTGACACATTTGATGGTGCATCCTCAGTGCTCAAATTTTTCTATAATGAGTCGATCATTCGTAGTGAGGTACTAGTAAACTATATTGTATCCCAAACTTTGTTTGATAGAATTGAGAGTGAGAGCCCTTATCAGTTTGTACTGAATAGGAGTTTGTTGATTGAGACTGAAAAAGCGGATGCAGTTGAAACAAGCCTTATTAGAATGAAGCCAATATTTTCTATTAGAAACTTAGCCTCAGACTATACGCAAGATAAGAATGTTTATGATGTTATCGTAAAAATATTATTTTCAGTGATGGGTCTGATTCTCTTGATGACGGTTACGAGTATTCTTAATACAACTATATCTGAACAGGATAGACGCAAAGGCGAGTATGCAATCCTAGAGTCAGTGGGAATGACACGCAAGGACATGTGTAAGATGTTACTCTACGAATCTGTATTTACAATAGGGAAAGTGATTGTTTACTCAATCGTATTAAGTTTTGGACTATCCTATGGACTGTATGCAATTGTAAGAAAAGTGATTTGGATGCCTGAATTTAACTTTAGATTGGACTATCTCTTGTACGCAATTATTGGTTCTACGCTAATACTGATTACTCAAACTCTAATTTCAACAAGTATGTTCAATCGAGAATCGGTTATTGAACGTTTAAAGTCTCAAAAATATTGAGAGTAGTTTTAATATTGTGCTTCAGTTCCAAAAGTGATTTTTTGAGAAATGATTTAACTCTTATTTGATGAATCGGTAGGTGCATCGACTCTTTTAAGCTCGTTGATATGAATCATAGATAAACGATGTTCAGGTGGCCAACGATTTTCTTGTGCATCAATAATGAATTTGGTATCATTTTTTTATTAAAGGGGGATTATTATAATGGTGGTATTTAACCAAGAAATGATAGCTATAAGATCAATACGGACTGGAAAGTTTCTTTCACCAAAGGATATTCTGGAAAGAAGTTTATTTGAAAGAACACGGTACTAGATATCATGAAAAAATTATCTTACTGTATTCTAATGATATTACTTATTGCAGGCTGTTCTTCAACACCTTCCACAAATGCACTTAAAGATACTAAAACAATAGTATTAGGGAACGATACTTTCCATAGCGCAAAATCACCAGAATTTCTAAACTTATTGAATCACACGGAGTTTAAGTTTCTCGATAAGAGTGGGCATGTTCTAGGCTCGAAAAAATATCGCGGAAATTTTTATAAATTAAAAATTGATAATAATTTTTACTATCTGATATCATCCGATAAATTTATAAAGGGAAAATTATCGAACCAAGACGAAAAAGTATACAACTTCGAACCCTCTTTGAATGCGATTGATTCACAGGTATATCTTTATGAAGAAAATTTGTATTTCATTGATAACCAAGGCTTTAGATCGGAACCTACAAATTATTTGACATCAATATATAAGAACAACGAGAAACTTTTCGATATTGAGGATGAACAAGCAACTTCTCTTGTAGTGATTGGTTCTGATGTTTATGTACTTACGGAAAATAACCATAATCAAAAACATTCTGAACGTGGAATTAAACGAAAGCTCTACAGATATAATATTGAAAATAAAATGATTGAGAAGATGTCTGAAACATTGGAATCAAGGCACTATACCTCACAACTCATCACGGATTCAGAAAAACTATATCTTTATTTGTATATAGCGGATAATGTACCAATCTCAGATAGTATTGGCTCAATAGAAGACCGGCTTCTTGTAATTGATAAGGATTTGAATGTTGAGTCGATCTCAGATTTTAAGCGATTTGGACCATCCTTCACAAGTGATGTACAAAATTCTATCATCAATAACAAGCTCTACATTAAAAGTGAACGTCACGAACTTCGAATGATTGATTTAAATACTATGGAGCGTCGGGATCTTAAACTTGAGCCAATAAGTGATACCGCACAGTATCATTATTGGTCTCAGTATTGGTATGATTCGAGTAAAGAAAATCTTGTTCTATTTGGGAACTTTGAATCCAAGCCAAACTACACACAGTATGTCTACGATTTGAAAAGTGGTGCACTGATTGAAACAATTGAATGTCCTGATGTGAGTGCGTTGTATCGGTCTAGTTCCATCGAATTATCAGAGTAGAAGATTTGTATCGAATCAGTACATATATTGCTTAATTCATGCCTAAAAGCGTTCTTTTATGTAAAGTTTATTATATAATAAAGGGACTTAGTAAAAGGAGCGTTATAAATGACAAACACCATAAATAATTACACACAAAACATTGCGAAAACATTGGAATGTGAGATTGATTCCATTTTGAACTTTACCCCACTATTTGGCGGACTTACCAATCATTCTTACACATTCGAGGTTGATGGAAAAAAGTATGTTTATCGTGAACCAGGCGTTGAAACGGATGCTTATATTAATCGGAAAAGTGAGTTCTATGCTCAATTGAAAGCGAAAGAACTTGGCTTAGATAACAGTCTTGTATTTATGGATCAGACTGAGGGCTGGAAGATATCGAATTATATTGAAAATGCACGCTATTTTGATTATATGAACGAAGAAGATGTTAAAGTTGTAATCGAGAAAGTACGTTACCTTCATGATGCAAACATACAAGGCGAATGGGAGTTTGACTTATTCCAAAAAATTCAAGACTTTAAGCAAGAAATTGGTGATGTTGGTCGTTCCCATTTCTCAGATTATGATGATTTAAGTGAACGCGTAGAGCGCATTTATGAGTGTGTTTCACGTGAAGGTTATGCGAAGACTCTTTGTCATAATGATATCTACACGACTAATATTCTCTTCCAAGATGATAATTTTTATTTAATTGATTGGGAATTCGCGATGGTTGCCGATCCAGCTGTAGACCTTGCGACCTTTATCGTATGTTCGCCTTACGATTACTCAACCATTCTGAAGGTTCTTGATCAATATGCAGGGGGGACCATGAGCGAAGCTGACAAGCATCATTTTATTGGAACTTTTGCGGTTACCGGATTTTATTGGATGAACTGGGCAATTTTCCAAGAACATAATGGTACTGATGTTGGGGATTTCTTTGAAAATTATGCTGCTTATACACGTTTGTTTGTAAAACAGGCTGAATCTTTTTATAACTTATGATGTTAATTTTGATATTACATCGTTAGAAGCGAACTCCTCTTTATAAATAGATCTATCAAACTCAAAAACATTCAGAAATATATTAATACTACCATTTTTAGGAATAAAAACGATCTATCTGGTTGGAAGCATTTGATTTTAGATTAATTCAAAGTCGTTAAATTTTGGACTTCATTATTTATAGAAAGACATGTGATTCTTTTCTGTTATCATTTGAGAAATGCTACATCACAATATCCTATTCTCTATCTCTAGACATAAAGAAAATATTTAAGTTTATGCTCTATTGATTTCCTAAACATGAACACTACTAAAACATATTAATAATTATCAGTGTGTATGATATACTAAATTTAAAAGAGGTGCATAAAATGAATCAGTACTTAGTGGTTATTGAACTGACAGGAATGAAAGAGCGTTGTTATCGTAAAGTTGTGGTTGATGCAGATTTAACAATGTATGAACTCCATCTCGTTATCCAAACTGCTATGGGATGGAATAACGCTCATCTATATGAGTTCGTTTTACCAAATGACATGAAAATCGTAGGTTTTTTTGAAGGTGATAGTTCCACAATGGAAATCGATGCCGCTAGCATTCAAATACGCGATGTATACAATAAAACGAAGAATTTACGTTATATATACGATTTTGGTGATTGGTGGGATCATGATATCGTGATTAGTGAAATTGTCGAACAATATGATACTTCCGCAACGGTTATTGAAGCGGAGGGTGTGTGCCCTCCAGAGGATGTCGGGGGAGTAGGCGGATATGAATATCTCAACAATACCTTAATTTCCGGAGATGAAGAAGAAGTCAAAAATATCTTGGAATGGTTGGCTATGATTGAATATTCACCAACAGATACAATAAATGTTACACGGATGAATGAAAAATTAAGCGAAATATTAAATAACACTAAAACTAATCATAAAATACTACATTAATCATAAGAAATAAAGTCGTCGGAAATGTCGTTAAAGACTTTAGTTGAATTTATTTTTCAACCGTACCAGTAATGGTGCGGTGTTTTTATAAATAAAAATGTATGAAGCAAAATATTTAATTGAAAATGCAACACAATTATAATGATTCATAAGCCAATATTCGATATGCATTACATAAGAAGATAAAAGGATTATTTGCATTTTATTTTAATAAGGTATAATAGAAGGAGATATGATATAAGGGATGGGGCGCTATGACAAAAGATAATTACAAGAGAACACGGCTCAAGGATATTGCTGAAATTGCAGGCGTATCTGTGGCAACAGTATCCATTATACTGAAAGATCCGGATACCAAACGGTTTTCAACTGAAACAAAACGACAAATCATTGATTTGGCGAAATCACTTAATTATACACCCAATATGGCAGCGAGAAGCCTCGTGCAACATAAAACATTTGCTTTGGGGTTAATCATACCGGATCTTTCAAATCCGTTTTTCGCAAACCTAGCAAAAAAAATCGAGACATTAGCGAGAGCTTATAATTACACAGTGCTTATGGTTAATGCAGATGAACACTACGAGAATGATATAAAATTGTTTGATTCGCTCTTTCGCAGAAATATGGATGGTATCATTCTTGCGGCATCTGCCAATTCGTATGGACATGAAAAACAAATAAACCGAATGATAGAAAGGGCGAATATTCCGACCATCACAATTGATCGATCATTAAAAGATTATAAAGGGAGTCAAGTTGTATTCGATAATAAATTAGGTACATACATAGCGACAGTACATTGTATCAAGAAGGGTCATCAAAATATTGGTTTTATCTCAACTCGAGAAACGTCTTTGAATGGCTATTTTCGACATGAAGGCTACCGAGAAGCGATGCTTGATTACAAATTAGATTATGACGAGTCAAAGGTTTTTTTTGGAGGTTTTGATTTTAAAACTGGTTATGATGCTGCCGAAGTATTACTTAAACAGAACATTACTGCAGTTGTTGCTTCAAATGATTTAAATGCTTATGGGTTCAAAAAACGTGCTGAGGCTTTAGGATATCGCATTCCACAAGATATTTCGATTGTGGGTTTTGATAATCTTGAGATGAATGATTATATTTCAGAAGGCATTACATCGATTGATTTGAATGTTGATGCTATGGCAAAAAGTACGATTGAGATTATGATTCGGATGATTGAAGAGAAGGACTTCGTTGAACGCTTAGTATTGAAACCGAAGTTATATGAACGAGATAGTGTAATTGATTTTAATCAAGAAATGAAAAATGATGCTTAGCATCATTTTTTTTATGGAGGTCGATGGTACAAATAATGTAAGCGATTTCTAGAAAAAACTCAAATAGCGTTGACAACGCTTACATTATTAACTATACTAGTTTTAAATTAAGTTAAACGTTTAACTTAATGTCGAAGACGTTCGATTTGATTGAATAGGAGATTACAATGAAAGTCCTTAATTTTGGTTCAATGAATATTGACAATGTTTACTATCTTGACCGGTTTGTACAACCTGGAGAAACCAAGGATGTCAGAAAATTGGAAGTGAATCCGGGTGGTAAAGGGTTAAATCAGTCAATTGCAATGAGGCGTGCGGGCATTGATGTCTGCCATGCTGGAATTTTAGGAAATGGAGGGAATGTACTTAAAGAATATTTAGAAGAGAACGAAGTTGATGTACATTTGGTCAAGATGGATGATATCTTGCAAGGGCATGCAATCATTCAGGTTGATGAAATTGGAGAAAACTGCATTATCGTTTACAGCGGTTCGAATGGAAGCGTGGATCGCGAGTATATTGATAATGTCTTAACTCAGTTTGATCAAGAAACCATGCTTGTTTTACAAAATGAAATCAGTGAGTTGGAGTACGTGGTCAATGAAGCACACAAACGTGGAATGACCATTGTTCTTAATCCGTCCCCCCTTACTGAAAGTCTAAAGCAAATTGATTTGAATAAAATCAGCTGGTTGATTATGAACCAAGTTGAGGCAGAAATGATGAGTGGTTGCACGGAAACGGAAGCCATTCTAGATACATTTAAAGCGAAGTATCCAGATCTAAATTGTGTACTAACGCTTGGGAGCAAAGGAAGTGTGTGTCTCTATGAAGGAAGCATCATCGAGCAGACTGCTTTTCAAACCAAGGCTGTCGATACAACCGGAGCTGGGGATACGTTTGCAGGATATTTTGTAGCGGGTATGAGTCGCAACAAACCAATTCAAGATGTATTAAACGATGCATCAAAGGCCGCAGCATTGTGTGTTAGTCGTTATGGAGCGGCACCATCAATACCCTATTATAAAGATTTAGCTCAGTTAACATCATTCAAAGGAGAAAAACGATGAAAAAGTTTAAATTAATTTTGTTTGCAGCTGTGTTATTACTTGTGACTGTGGGATGTAGTTCCACAACGGATTCCGCTTCAGAAGATGGCGTAATCTTGATTGTTAATGGAAACTTGGGTGACCTTGGTTTCTTTGACTCCGCTAATGAAGGAATGAAACGCGTTGAAAAAGATTTGGGATTACCAATTCAAGTTATTGAAACAGGGTCTGACGAATCAAAATGGGAACCAGCTCTAGCGGATGCTGCTGAAGAAAAAGCAAAAATTATTATTGCGGTATCACCGTCAATGGTTGATCCAATTCAACAAATTGCACCACAATATCCAGATAAAACATTTATCTTAATTGATAACGCGGTCGATTACAGTAAAGGAAACTTAGACAATGTATATTCAGCAACCTTTAAACAAAATGAAGGTTCGTTCTTAGCAGGTGCTTTGGGTGCTTATATGACTACTGAATTACCAAATGCTGATGAAAAACCGATGATTGGCTTCTTGGGTGGAATGGATATTCCTCCAATTAACGACTTCTTAGTTGGTTACATTGAAGGTGCTAAATATGTAAATGAAGACATTAAAGTTGTCGCAACATATGCGGGTGACTACTACGACCCTGCTAAAGGAAAAGAGTTAGGAATTGCATTAGCTAATAAAGGTGTTGATGTTATATTCCCAGCAGCAGGTCCTACAGGATTGGGTACCATTGAAGCTGCTCGTGAGACAAACAAATATATCATTGGTGTGGATAGTGACCAATCTGCAATGTATAGCAATAACAATAAACAAGATATTGCAGATATCATTATTTCCTCGATGGTGAAACGTGTCGGAGATGTTCTATTTAACTCAGTGAAACTTCATCAAGAAGATAAACTACCACTAGGAACAGCTGAACAATTAGGTGTTAAAGAGGGAGCTGTGGGATTGGCTAAAAATGATGTCTTCACATCAAGCATGAAGCCGGAAACGATTGCTGCCCTTGAAGAAATTGAACAAAAAATTGTTGCAGGTGAAATCGAAGTAAGTACTGCAATCGGTATGTCTACAGAAATTTTAAATAGCATTAAAACAAGTGTTGCACCTTAAGAATTGATGCAACTCAATTCTTAGGTATGGAGGTTATTATGCAAGAATTACTAAATGTAGAGAATGTATTGAAAGTTTACCCCAATGGTGTTGTCGCAAATAAAGATGTAAATTTGAGATTAATGACCAATGAAATTCATGCCTTAATTGGAGAAAATGGCGCTGGTAAATCAACATTGATGAAGATTCTCTTTGGAATGGAACGTCCAGATAGTGGTACGATAACACTTAATGGAGAAGCGGTTACGATTGAAAACTCTAAAAAAGCAATCGATTTAGGGATCGGGATGGTTCACCAACATTTTATGTTGGTTGAATCACTCACGATTGCTGAAAATATTGTCCTTGGCGATGAGCCAACACGTGGAAAATTATTTCTCGATGAAAAAGAGATGCTTAGTCTTGCGCGTGAATATAATGAAAAATATCAGTTTAATATCGATATTACAAAAAAAGTACAGGATGTATCCGTGGGTGTTAAACAAAAAACGGAAATCCTTAAAGCGTTGGTTCGTGGTGCGAAAATTCTAATTCTCGATGAGCCAACGGCAGTACTCACTCCACAAGAAACGACAGAGCTATTTCAACAATTAAAGATGTTAAAAAATCAAGGACATACCATTGTATTTATATCACATAAATTGAATGAGATTATGGAACTGTGTGATCGTGTGACAATCATGCGTCATGGTCGTACAGTTGTCTCTAAAAATATTTGTGATACCAGCGTTGAGGATATCTCAAAAAATATGGTCGGACGCGATGTTGTATTGAAAATTGAAAAAAAACCGATGGAACGCGGAGATGTCTGTTTATCTGCCCGAAATTTAGTTGCAATTAATGATATTGGAAAGCGCGTTGTAGATCATGTCTCATTGGATGTCTATGCTGGACAAATTCTAGGTGTTGCAGGTGTTGAAGGAAATGGTCAATCAGAATTGTCGGATATTTTGAGTGGAATGACAACGATGCAAGAGGGTTCCTTTACGATTAATGGTAAAGAACCTGAAAACTATACACCAAAAGCGATTCGCGATTGTGGTTTAAGTATTATTTCGGAAGATCGCCTCAAGACAGGAACCGCACCCCACATGTCGATTGTAGATAATATGTTTACCAATCGGATTGAGTCGTTTACAAAAAAAGGAAATATCATTCTTGATCGTCATAAAATGAACCATCACGCTCAAGAATTGGTTAAAGAGTTTGAAATTGTCACCGACTCAATCAATCGTTCAATTTTAATGTTATCAGGTGGAAATATGCAAAAAGTTGTAGCCGCTCGTGAATTATTGGATGAATCAACAGTTATTATAGCAAACCAACCAACGCGTGGTATTGATGCTGGAGCATCAGAACTTTTACGCCGGAAGATTATTGAATTAAGAGATCAAGGCAAAGCAATTATTTTGATTTCCGCAGATTTGAATGAAATATTAGAACTCAGCGATAGTGTTGCAGTTATGTACTCAGGAAAGCTTAACGCATATTTCGATGATACAAAAACACTCACTGAAGAAGAACTCGGATATTACATGTTAGGGGTAAAAACACAACAAAACCAAGGAGGGCAAGATCATGCAGAAAATTAAAATGAAACGAACAAAAATGGATAAATTTCTGCGTAAGTTTGAAATTGTAAGACTCTTGATTGCTGTTGTTATTGCATTTGGTGCTTCGTTTGGAATTCTAGCAATGTTTACACCCCATCCAGTGCAAGCCATTATTGATTTAATTATTGGTCCACTAACATCTGTACGTCGCTTTAGTACGGTTATTGAAAAAGCAATTCCGCTCACATTTGCAGGTTTAGCAGTGAGTGTTATGTTTAGAGCCAATCAGTTTAACTTAGCAGCTGAAGGCGCACTTTATTTTGGTTCTTTGGTTGCAGCAACCATTGCCATTTTTATGGGTGGTCATCCAATCTTTGTGACAATCGTAGCAATATTAAGTGCTGGGTTAGTCGGAAGTATTATAACCGCAATTCCAGGATATCTAAAAGTTAAATGGAATGTCAGTGAATTGGTTGTATCCATCATGTTAAATACGATTATTTTATATTTTGGAACGTATCTCTTCAATCATTATATTCGGGATATTAATTCTGCCTATGCGGCATCCTATCCATTCCAGGACGGAGTCGGGTTACCTGTACTCTTAAAAAACACACGTCTTCATCTAGGAATCGTGATTGTCGCAATCTTCGTGATTGCGGTTAACTTCTTTATTAATAAAACAAAATGGGGCTATAAAATTACAGTTACTGGTAACAATGAAGAATTTGCGAAAAGTGTAGGAATGAATACACCACACATTATCATGTTAGCTCAACTTGTTGGAGGATTTGTTGCAGGACTTGGTGGTGGCGTTGAAATGCTTGGTTTGTATACGCGTTTTCAATGGATGGCATTGCCAGGATTTGGTTTTGATGGTGTTGTTTTAAATATTATTGCTAAAGGCAATCCAAAATTTATTCCTCTAGCGGCAATCTTTGTTTCCTACATCCGTATTGGTGCTGACTATATGTATCGCCAATCCGGTGTAGCACCAGAAATTGTCGCAATTATTGAAGGCATTTTAATCATCCTTATTGCCGCAAACGCATTCCTTGCTAAATGGCGTCATAAGATGACCGTTGATATTTCTACACGCGAATTAAATAAGGAGGTTGCATAATGGAATACATTCAAATGATCTTTACCACTTCATTTTACGATACCATTATTCGTGTTGCGACTCCGTTATTGCTTGCGACTATGGGAGCGGTTATCACTTCAAATGCTGGAATTACAAATATTGGACTTGAAGGAGTAATGCTTACATCTGCACTTGTCGCTGTATTATCCAGTGCATTTGGGTTTGGACCTTGGTTTGGACTCCTAATTGCTGTCATCACGGGAATCCTAGCATCACTATTTATTGGATATGTTTCACTGAAACTCAAAACGGACAGTGCATTAACGTTTATTACTTTTAATGCCATGGCTTCCGGTGGAACCATCTTCTTTATGTATTCGATCACAGGAGATAAGGGAACAACCAGTTCCTTAAATTCAGGGGTACTACCAAATATAAATATCCCCATCATTAAGGATATCCCTATATTGAGTACGATATTTTCGGGACATAATGTGGTTGCTTATATTGCGGTGATTGCTATTATTGCAGTATGGATTTTGCTTTATAAAACACCAATGGGACTTCGAATACGTGCAGCAGGAGAGGCACCGCAATCTTTGGAGTCCGTAGGTCAAAGTGTTTTTAAAACAAAAATGATTGCACTTGCCATTAGTGGAATTTTAGGTGGAATCGCCGGTGCTTACATGTCAATGGGCTATGTAAGTTGGTTTTCGAAAGACATGCTAGCAGGTCGCGGATTTATTGCGATGGCAGCTGATGCAATGGGTAAATCAACACCTCTTGGCGCAAGCTTAGCGGCAATTCTCTTTGCTTTCGCAGAAGCATGGTCTTACGCTTTACAATTAACCTCCATTCCAACGGAATTGGTTCAAATGATTCCTTATGTTGTGTCTGTTGTTGGACTGGTAGTATTTAGTATTCGTGTTAAACGCGAAAATGAAAAGAAAAAAATGAGATTAGCACTTGAAGGGAGCATTAAGCATGAAACGCAAAATAATTATTGATTGTGATCCAGGTCACGATGATGCAATGGCCATTATGTGGGCACTTGCATCACCTGAATTAGATATATTAGGTATTACTACGGTAGCAGGAAATCAAACGTTAAGTAAGGTTACAGAAAACACACTTCGTATTCTAACCTTATTAGGACATCATGAGATTCCGGTTGCGGTCGGTATGAGCCAACCCCTTGTACGTAATTTGGAAATTGGTGGTGAATTAGTACATGGGGATTCGGGACTTGAAGGACCCGAACTTCCTGAACGTGGTTTTGATCCAATTAAAGAGGATGCTGTTTCATTTATAATTCGTACTCTTGAAGCAAGCAAGGAGCCAATTACATTGGTTCCTCTAGGACCTTTAACGAATATTGCATTGGTTTTACGTATGAGACCTGATTTAATGGACAAGATAGAATTGATCGCGTTGATGGGTGGTGGAACGGTTGGAAACTATACGCCAGCTGCTGAGTATAATATCTGGGCAGACGCTGAAGCTGCAAAAGTTGTCTTCAACAGTGAGATTGAAATTTTAATGGCTGGTTTAGATGTTACGCAAAAAGCTTACGTGACACGCGAGGAAAATGAAATATTAAGAGTCCAAGGAAATAAAGGATCTGTATTCGCAGCGGAGTTGATTGATTATTTCAGTAAATATCATTATGAGGTTGAAGGCTTTCCAGGTTGCACACTCCATGATCCAACTGTAATTGGAGCACTTGTTCATCCTGAAATATTTGAATCCATTCAATGTAATGTGGATGTTGAAACACAAGGAACGTTAACCTACGGAATGACTGTAGTGGATACGATTAACTATCAAGAAAAAATCTTTGGCGTAAAACGCCCCCAAAATGTCAAATTCTTAAAGGGTGTCAACCGAGAAGTCTACGTTGAAAACTTCTTTAAGGCAATGAGTCGATTATGAAACATAAAAAACTACCGATACGTATCTTAATTGCAGCAATTGGATTAATGATTTCAGGAATCGGTGTCGGAATCTTTATTTTTAGTCAATTAGGTGTTGACCCAGCAAGTGTTTTTCAACTGGGTCTCGCCAAACAACTTGGGATCCGTTATGGAGATGCATCCGCTTTGATGAATCTGGTTATTCTAACCATCGTTTTCATTATTGATCGCAAGTTTATTAACATTTCATCTTTTTTAGCGATTTTTTTAATCGGATACACAGCAGATTTTACCAACACAATCTTAATGGGGATTTTACCATCAGATTTTTCAGTTGGTATTCGGATGGTATTGATGATTATCGGATGTGGGATTATGGCATCGGGAATCCCCATTTACATCCGTGCTAATTTAGGTGTCGGTGCAGTTGATTTGATTTCCGAAATTATTTCGGATAAAAGTGGTGTTGCTTATCGTATGGTTCGTATTATTGGTGATTTAACCTTGGTTATTGTAGGTTATTTTTTGGGCGGGACAGCAGGCGTTGGTACCATCGTGGCAGTTGTTATGACGGGCCCGATTGTACAATTCTTAAGACCCCATACCAATGAGATGGTAGATAGGATAATAGGTGAATATGATGAATAGAGTAATATTGGATATAGATTCTGTTGGTGATGACATTTTAGCTGTAATCTTTGGCGTCTTGGACCCACATACACATCTTGAGGCGATCACGACAGTGTGTGGTGCAAGTGGTGATATTGAACAGGCTACATGGGTTGCACTCAATACGGTTGCCCTTACACACCGTCAGATTCCTGTGTATGCTGGTATGGCGCAACCAATGAAACCCGTTTCGAGTGAACACGGTGACCCTGTAAACTTTCATGAGTTACTTCGTGATAAGTTGGGTTCACGTTTGGATCGCTTCAATGAAGCGCAAACAAAACCACTTCAAGAAGCAGAAGTGATGAATGCTGTGGATTATATCATTGATACAGTGAAAAACAATCCGAATGAAATTACGATTGTGACGACAGGACCAATGACAAATCTCGGCGTTGCTTTACAAAAATGCCCGGAAATTGCATCGAAGATCAAACAAGTGATTGCACTTGGCGGTAATTTTGAAATTGCTGGGAACATCACACCTTTATCTGAGTACAATATTTGGGCAGATCCTGAGGCCGCAAAGATCGTGCTTAATTCAGACATCGATGACATCATTTTAGTCCCACTCGATATCTGTGAAAACAATGATTTCGCAGCGTCGATGCTATCAAGAGATGATTTATACGATCTTGAAACGTATGGAAAACGTAATGATGTAATCGAATACATGATTCACAAATTTCCAGTATATATTGATATTTGGCGTGAGTTCTTTGATTTATCTGGATTCCCTATGGATGATATCATCACGCTATCGTTGGTTGCACACCCACACTTGTGTACTTATTCTGAACCCGTTCATGTTGATGTTGAATTGGAAGGGACTTTGGCACGCGGTGCAACCGTCGCTTACTTTGGTAAGCAAATTATGCACAATCCATTGAAAGAATATCGCAATGTTCGCATAGCAAAATCTGTCAATGGGAGAGCGTTTATGAAACTGTTTATTGACACAATCATAAATGATTCTCATTTGTAATTAAACTCTAAGAATAGAATGATTCTCAAAAAAGACTGGTGCTAAAGTGAGAGTCCACACATAGTGGGACTCTAATAAAAAAATTAAACTGGGATTTGTGACTCGCGGTATTGTACCGGAGACATGAATCCCAGTTTTGCTTGAATTCGAGTGTTGTTGTGATGTTTGGTGTATACACGATGTATAGACCGAATCTTGATTATTTGAATTGTGCACTCACTCATAATCTCTGGGAGTTGATTGGCTGTATTTGACACAAATTCAATATCTTGAATTGTTCCAAGTGTATAAGTGATAATGTGGCCTTCATATAAATTCATAATCGAAGACAAGTACAAATTAGTTTCTCCCCAATGAAGATAGGCAATATCTGTGGATAGCTTTTCTAATAGACGCATTGCTTTGAAATTTCGATTCATAACATTATTCGCGACAAGAGCTTCTTTTCCTCTATAGAGATTTTGACGTTTTTGCTTAACGCGACACTGAAGATTGAAACGTTGCATAATTCTTTGAACCGTGTTCTTTCCAATAGGATATCCATCTCTTTTAAGTATCCCTATAATCATGCGATAGCCAGAGTTGAAGGTTGTATCTTTACAGATTTTAATTACTATCTCTTCATTTTCAGTAAGACATGTTTCTACTGATGTTTGTTTCCAACGATAATAAATTGATTTTGAAATTTTGAAGAGCTCTGGTATTGATTTGACTGAAATGATACTCGTAAATTCATCGACAAGTTATAGGAATACTTCTCGTACCACTTCCTTTCCATCTTCTTGTGCTTATTGAGTATCTTTACTTGCTGCTCCAAAATTTCATTAAGTATTATCAAAGATTCTTCGGTGCAGATCCTTCGAGGCCCAATCCATTACTATATTGTTTCCCAATTGATTGTGAAAGTCTATGATGTTAGCCATCTCGATACCAATACCACCATTTATATACTTGTGACTCACTTTTCATATCAAGTAATTTTTGAATTTCTTTAACATGATACTCTTCTTCTCTCAGCATAATTGCTTCCAATTTAACTTCATGTGGATGGATACTTTTTTTGTGGAGTCCCATTAACAGTGGTCAGTTTCCAAATTTGTTATGATTTTCTGTCTATAAATTAATCGTCGTGAATAAGATGTTTTTTTAGTTCTCAAGTTAATGGATTTGATGAAATATACTTGAAAAATTGTGATATAACTGAAAATAAAATTTAGTTAAAAAAGATTTGTGTTATGGTAGTGATAAATAAGGAGCGTGATATTTTACTGTAGGATTCTCAATAAACGTAGAATTATAAGTTATAAATATTTTTAATAAATGGGGTAAAAATTTTGTATCGATGTTTATTATTGCTTTAGAAGTCATGTTAGTAGTTGATGAGGAGAAAATTATGAAAAAAAGAAATAGTTTGTTTTTACTTACGCTTTCGTTTTGTCTGTTAATTTCACCAATTTTCGCTTTTGCGGATGAGACTAAACCTATCAATGAGTGGTTTAAAAGACCCTCTATTGCTCAATTTGTTGCTGATAAATTATCTTTAACAACATCAGATGTTGTTTCACAATCACAGTTAGATGAAATTAAGACATTTAATCCACCTGTAGGTGAATTAGTTGATATGGAGTCTTTTCTTGAGATTGCAAGTCTTAGAAAATTAGAGAATATTTATCTACGCAAACAAAGTCTAAAGAATTTTGAAGGAGTAGAAAATTTCAAGGAGCTCGATAGCCTTATGGTGGTCGAATCGCCAATTGAGAGCATATCAGGAATTGAGCAATTACCCGTGCTAACCTTGTTGTCTATTGGATACAATTACTCACCTGTTTTTATAGAGAATCCAAGTGCTCTAGCTCCAATTGATGGAGTGCCATCGTTAGTAAATATCGACTTAAGAATGTTAGATCTGACAAATGATCATTTAAGTAAGCTAAAAAACAATAATCAAAACTTGAGTAATATAAATTTACATGGAAATAATCTTACGAGTTTTGAAGGTCTAGATGTATTCCCGAATCTAAAAAATCTTAGAGTTTCACAAAATAATCTGAAAAAAATGGATGGTATAGAATCTTTAAAGCAATTAAAAATGCTTGATATAAATAATGAAAACTTTGATAAAAGTTATGGTAATGGAATCGTTGATTTGTCGCTTTTTACTATGTGTGATGAGAGTTGCCTTTATTTTGACATGGACCGTAATAAAGTAATATTAGAGATGGAAAAAGGCATCGATGATAAATATTATATTGATTTAAATCAGTTCATAGTACCAAGTGTAAGTGATAATGCAGTCAAGAAGTTCCATTTTAAGCTTACCAATATTGCTGCTGGTAAATATGACGAGGGTAAAAATATCGTAGAGTTTACTGCTGAAGAAATAGAAAATATTAACTTCTCCGAAGATTTTCTAGAAGTAACTCTAAAAGATCAAAATAATCAGAGTTATGGTAGAGTTTTTATTTATAGTGATAAACCTAATGTGAAAAGAGATGTATTCAAAGTTGTGTACCGAGATGGTATTCAAGATGAAAACAGCTTTAAAGACCAGGTGTATGAGGGTCTTGAAGAAGGGAGTGTTACCCCTAAATATGTTGGAACTCCACAAAGAGAGGGTTATCGCTTTAAGGGTTGGAGTCCTAAAGTGTCTGAAAGTGTTACAGAAAATACTGTATATGTAGCACAGTGGGAAAAGAATGTTGAAGTGAAAAAGACATATGAAGTAGTGTACCGAGATGGTATTCAAGATGAAAACAGTTTTAAAGACCAGGTGTATAAAGGTATTGAAGAAGGAAGTCAAACGCCTGCATATGTTGGAACGCCACAAAGAGAGGGTTATCGCTTTAAGGGTTGGAGTCCAGAAGTATTCGAAACTGTTACAGAAAATACTGTATATGTAGCACAGTGGGAAAAGAATATTGAAGTGAAAAAGACATATGAAGTAGTGTACCGAGATGGTATTCAAGATGAAAACAGTTTTAAAGACCAGGTGTATAAAGGTATTGAAGAAGGAAGTCAAACGCCTGAATATGTAGGAACGCCACAAAGAAAGGGTTATCGCTTTAAGGGTTGGAGTCCTAAAGTGTCTGAAACTGTTACAGAAAATACCGTATATGTAGCACAGTGGGAGTTAAGCGTCAGTATTGCGAATCCGACAGCACTTCCTCCAACAGGTTTATCAAATAACAATTTATTTTTAATTGGAATAGGGTTAGTGCTCACATCGTTAGCTCCATTAAGTATTAGAAAAAATCGAAATTGAACTCTTAAATCAAAGGTAGACAAGTAATCAATCTTGTCTACTTTTTTCAAAAAAAAGGTAATACATAATATTGCTTCGTGTGTTGGCAAAAAAAAATATAGGTACATGCGTTTAAAGATCTTGAGAGGATATAAAGAATCTTTTTTATTTTTTATATTGAAAGAGGTAGTCATGAAAGAAAATATATTTTATAAAATCAATTTTTATTTAAAAAAATGGTTTGCAATTAAATTGTCTAAGAGTATTTTTAAAAGTTTTGATTGGCTATTTTATTTACAAGGTAGTGAATTCAGAGAAGATGTATCGCCAAAATATCAAGGACAGTTTTGTGCGACAGAGTTATACTTTGATATACAAAAGCGAATAATAAAACACATTCTAAGCGCTGTAGAACGTCTATCAAAAATTAACATTGCTATTAGTTGTGAGTAGAATACAAATCATGTTTTATTTCGAACTGTTTTTAAAGCTTATTGTAAGTTTTTTTTCTGTCCTTGTTTTTTCAAAATTACTTGGTAAAAGAAATATTTCACCAACCAGTCCAAGTGATCATATAAACAACTATGTACTCGGTGGACTCGTTGGTGGTGTTATATATAATTCAGAAATAGGCGTTTTTGACGTTATATTAGTTTTTGTACTTTGGGGAAGCTTCATTAAAATTCTTGATTTTATTAAAACTTGGGTAAAAAAAATTCGAAAAATTATTGATGGAGAACCAATATTACTTTATTATAACGATAATTTTATAATAACTAATCTTAAGAAATCAAATTTATCTGTCGCAGATTTTTATTACAGCATGCGAATGAAGGGTATTCAAACAACCTCAAATATTTCCAAAGCAGAATTATTACCAAATGGACAGATTGTTTTTATAGAATCGAAGGTAGATGAACTCAATTATTTGGTAATTTCAGATGGTAAGTTTAATAAAAATGAAGTTGAACTGGCAGGCCTAAAGGAAGAATTTATACTAAATGATATTGGTATTCAAGATGTGAAGGAAATAAGCTCTTGCGAGTATACTAACGGTACATATCGTTATACCAAATATTGATTATTATACGTTCAATCTGTATGGCATGTTTTATAATGAGGTTTTTTGTAAATTAGTGTTGGTGAGATTACCCGACATATTTAGAGTCAAAACCATCATCATAGGAATATGATGATGGTTTTTTATATCTTAGTGTACCCGTATGGTTGTAGTGGTCAAACTTTTTTATAACTCAGGTGGATAAATAGATTTAAGTATTTCTAATTTCATTTGGAATTCTATAATCATTTGATGCATGTGGTCTAATCTAGTCATACCATCTAAACAAATATTATGATATAGCATTTTCAAGTTGTTTGTCACTATTAAATTGGTAACGGTTGATAAGCACAAATTTCAAAGTTCTAAAGAATCGCACTATTCCTACATTATCATAAGGGCATCCGCCTTTGCTCATACTTTGAGTCACTTCATTTTCTACACAAAATTCTGTGAAATTGTATGAAGCAAATTGACTTTCTTGATCACTCTGAAGACTTAAATCCTTTGGTTGTTCATTTTAGGTTAATAATGCTTCGGTCTGAGAGGTCTAGAATACTGCAGTTGTATTGAGACTTTACATTCAAACCTTGCATATATGTGAAATCAGTACACTAAACTGTTTTCTGTTGCTCAATATTTAAGTCTTGAAGCGATTGGGGAAAAATTCGTGCTTTGTTCCTTCGATGTAGCGTAGATGATTCTTAGCCGGTACGCAGTAGGCTGAAGCTATTTATAAATTTGTGAACTGTGGTCTTGCTAAGTTTAATCCCTTGCCGCCTGTTGAATGAAAAAATCTTTAATTCTATCTTAAACCAATTTCTTCTTTTGATAATAATCACTGCTGATATTATTGAGATAGTTATATTAATCATCGGCATCAACACCACACTGCTAAAATAATTAACATAAGCCAAAGTGGCACTTATACTGATTAATGAATTCATAAATTACTTGCCTATTTTCTTAGCGGATTCAGAGAGTTTTTGTTTGAGTTTACGGTTCTCTTCCATCAATACGAGTTCGCTTTTTGCTTCGGGAGTTGTTGGAATTTTTTTGTAATCACGAATCGAGTTGTTACATTTTCACTATACCATTAAACGCTCTCTTTCATTTGAGGTAAAAACATTGCTTTAAGTTTCTAAAAGCAGTTTGTGAACTTAGGATGAATGAAAACGAAATCATAGTGATATCACAGCAGATAAGTCGATATATTTTATGTGTTTGATAGAATTGGTTTGTAATGTCATGTTTTTCAGTGATTTAGGTTGCTATATTAAGGGAGGGGCTACTTATAAAGTTTATGAATATGCAATAAAGAATAACTTAATCTTATAGAGTACATTAAGGAGGAACAATGAAAAAAACGTTGAAAAAATTTTTACATATAGCTTTTTCTTTGACACTAATTTTAAGTAATGCTTTTATTACAAATATCAATGCTTCGACAGTGAGCGATGGTGATATTATTACTCTAACGGACCCAAACTTTAATAAATCCAACGGGTATAATACTAATATAGAGAAATATATGACTATAGAAGTTGCAGAAATAAATGAGAATCAATCTAACATTATATTATCTATAAATCGAGAAAACGGTATTTTGGCGTATACGCCCTATAATAGAAGTACTAAAACTTATGGTGAAACTGTAGAGTTCTCGAACACCAGTCTCAATGTTGAACGTAAAGTCTATTCTAGAACCAATCTTGATGTTGATCACAAGGCAGGTACGTACAAATATACTCCTGATCAGAACAGAACTGGAAACATCTATAACGGTAAATTTAGATACGATGGTTCCAACATTGCTTATACATATGGAAAAGGGTTTGCAGGAATACCAAAATTTGTGAATGTAACAGCTAAATTTATGAGTGATGGAAAAGAAATCAAGCCAGCTGTGACTCAAAAAGGAATCCAATCACAGTCCTACATTTTTTTAGAAAACTATCCAATCGAGGGATATTCACAAACAACTGTTAGCGGAGTCAAATCTGGGAAAGTTGGAAAATCAGACATTACAGTGATTTATAATTATGTTGAAGACTACGATGCAGCCAAACATGATATTGTGATTGATCCAGCTAGTTCAGGAGACACGAAAATAATTGGAACTGGATTTCCAGGTGATACAATTGTATTCACGGATTCTTCGGGAGAAAAAATCGGTGAAGGTGTCGTTGATTCAAATGGAGATTACGACATTACATTAGATAGACCTTTAATTGGTGACGAAATTATAACAGGTCAACCTATTACAAATGGCATTAAAGGTAATAAAGAAAATGTTGTTGTTTATAATCGTGAGAAGCATAAAGTAACGATTGAACAACCAGTAGAAAATGATATTATTGTAAAAGGTAAGGGAATCGCGGGTGATTTATTAATTCTAAAAGATGGCAATGGAATAAATATTGGCGAAACAACTGTCAATGATGATGGGTCTTACACTATTAATGTATCTCGTCCTCTAATTGGCAATGAGGAAATCAAAGTTATCCCTTATACGAATGATATAGAGGGTATGGAGACGAAATCTACCGTTCTCGATAAAGATGCCCATAAACCAACGGTGAATAAGCCAGGCTCGGGTGAAACCAATGTGACTGGAAAAGGAACCCCAGGTGATGAAATCATCATTACTGATGGTAACGGCAAAGAAATTGGAAAAGGTACGGTTGATTCGGAAGGTAACTTTGATGTGAAAACAGATCGACCATTAGAACCTAATGAAGTGATTACAATCACACCCCAAACGGATGGGAAAGCAGGGACACCAGCAGAAGAAACCGTTCTCGATAAAGATGCCCATAAACCAACGGTGAATAAGCCAGGCTCGGGTGAAACCAATGTGACTGGAAAAGGAACCCCAGGTGATGAAATCATCATTACTGATGGTAACGGCAAAGAAATTG
>NZ_SBAR01000002.1:0-130468 GCF_016617625.1 Erysipelothrix sp. strain 2 (EsS2-6-Brazil) | reverse complement strand
ACCGTTCTCGATAAAGATGCCCATAAACCAACGGTGAATAAGCCAGGCTCGGGTGAAACCAATGTGACTGGAAAAGGAACCCCAGGTGATGAAATCATCATTACTGATGGTAACGGCAAAGAAATTGGAAAAGGTACGGTTGATTCGGAAGGTAACTTTGATGTGAAAACAGATCGACCATTAGAACCTAATGAAGTGATTACAATCACACCCAAAACGGATGGGAAAGCAGGAACATCTACCAAAGAGACGGTATTTGATAAAGATGCTCATAAACCAACCGTTGACAAACCAACAACGGGTGATAGTAATCTAACTGGAAAAGGAACCCCAGGTGATGAAATCATCATTACTGATGGTAAAGGTAAAGAAATCGGAAAAGGTACGGTTGATTCGGAAGGTAACTTTGATGTGAAAACAGATCGACCATTAGAACCCAATGAAGTGATTACAATCACACCCCAAACGGATGGGAAAGCGGGAACACCGACAAGTCTTAAAGTCTTTGACAAATATAGTCATAAGCCAGATCTTAACCCAATGAAAGATGGCGATGAATTAGTTTCTGGAACCGGAGTGGCTGGTGATGTAGTTATTATAATTGATTCAAAAGGTAATGAAATCGGAAAAGGTAGAGTTAATATACTTGGGAAATTTTCAATCAAATTAAATCGTAAACTGAGCGGTGGAGAAGAAATCTCGGCTATTCCTTATACAGATGGTATGAGAGGAACTATGATTACTAAATCCGTAATGCATCAAAGTGATAGCAAAAATGTTCTTCCGCCGGCCGGAATAAGTAATAATTACTCATTCTTACTTTTAGGAGTATTACAAATAGTTTTTGGAATTAAAATATATTTGAAGAGAATGGGTGAAAAAGAATTATAATTAGACCTAAATTTTAAACAAGTGCTCATTGAGAAACCATAGATTGGATCTCATAAGCTTAGAGACACTTGGAAAACGCGGAGAAATTAGCGCATCCTTAATTCAATGATCTTTAATTTACAATGTAGATAAACCTACCTCGAGAGTTATTAAAGCTTCACCCCGTTTATAATAACGGGGTGTTTTTTTGTTATCGGTTTAGAAAACCACACGCTATTCGTGTGAGCGTGTGAGAACGGAACTAGGTCAGTTCCTACCTATGCATATAGAGTTGTAACAGAAAAAACCCTCAGTGTTATTGTAAATGTGACTGACAATCGCAAATATAAACAAGGAGGTTATTACTTGACACCAAGAGAGAGTTGATGAATAAACTGAGCATGTTATTAACGTTTTCGTTGATAGTTAAAAGATTTATGGAGCACGTAAAATAAAGACAGTACTAGTCCAAGAAATATTTGTCTTATCACGCAGACGAGTATCGGGAATTTGTTGTTCGTAAACAGTTTGAAGTAAGAGTCAGCGACCTAACCTATGTAATGGATGGACATAGCTAGAATTACACTTGCACCACTATTGATTTATATATTCGTGAGATTGTGGGACACAGTTGTTGACAAAAGAAAAATAGCAAATTGTTTCATAAGGCGTTTGCAAAGATAAATTCAAGTTTAAGATCGATTTAATACTTTCATTCATATTGAGGAAGTGAGTTTGGTAATTACCTGATTGACGATATCTGTTCAACAGTTGGTGATTAAGTCGTAAGGTTAACTACATTTGACAATACCATCGCTGAGACAAAATTCAAGACAAAAAAAGGAGGTTGACAAAAAGCACATTTTCTCAATACTTGAGGAACTGGATTATGAGTTTGGATAATTGTTGAGTGGTTTAATTCCAAATTACTTCATGCATAGAACACCATTAGAATAGAAGCAACATTCTATCACTAATTTGTATATATCTGTTGCAATTTTAAGGCGAAATTTAAACCCGAAAAAATAGAATGTTTTATAAGAGAAGAAAACGTAAAAAGAGAATGAGTGGAATGATGAATCACTTGAGATGGAACTTGGAAGAGAAAACGGTACTTCCAATTAGCCTAAGACCTAAATATATTGAGGAACGAAACGAGATTGGTCAACTCGAAATCGACTCCATCATCGGTAAGAAACATGAAACTGCAGCGATTATATCTATTGTGGACCGCTGCTCAAGAATGATCTGGCTTATTAAAGTAGAATATCCAAATTATTATTACACATTAAACAAAATTCGAAAATTTATTGAAGAAAATAAAATAATAATCAAATCGATAACAGTAGATAATGGACTTGAATTTAAAACATTAGGGATTACAGTTAAGCGGTTGTACGTAAAGATATATAAGTGTAACTCGTATTGTTCTTTTCAAAGTGGAACTAATAAACGCGAGAATGCAATCGCACGATGGTTTATACTAAAAGGAAAATCGATGTCTAATATTTGCTTCAAAATTGCCTCAATGACGCGACAAATATTTGAGGTCAAAAAGACTTCACAGCATTATTTTTTCTTTCTGAATCGATTTTGATTTGCAATGAGTATCAAACCAATTACAAAACAAGCGATGGCACCATAGAGGGGTGCATCGGGGAGTCCATAGGGTGGTAGCGTTTTAACACCGTTACTGTGTGCTGGAAGTTCATGATCGCTTTGAGTAGAACGGTAATTTTGACTTGTAACAAAAACTTGTGAAGAGCGATTGTTCATCGGACTTGGGGAAATAGAGATTGTAAAAATAGAAACCATGCTTAGAATCGAAAAAAATGTTTGTTTCATCGTAGACCTCCACAATAAAAGGGGATTATTAGTACCTTATATAGGTATCATACCAACGATTCTATAAAGAATGAAACGAAATACCCTGAAAGACTTAATTGATTTAGAAGAAAATATGCCATATTTGTAATGTTTTTCTAACAATTATCATGAATGTTTCACCTAATTGTATTAATGGTGATTTAAAGGCTCAATATGTTTGATAAGGTGTTTCTATTAGCCTCTTTAAATACTTGTGTTATATTTATTTCACAAATATAACGAATAATAATGATAGGATACTTTAAAGTCTATATCATTTTCATCACGTGTACGATGTATGATTTTATGAAAAATTATTTAGAAAAGAGGAGACACTATGTTATTTACGAAGAACCGTAAAATGCGACCGGTGAGTATCGTCGCATTAGTATTCGTACTAATTGTATCGCAATTGACAATTTCTGCTAATGTACCTGAGGAGGAGCTTCCCCACGAAGCGATGCTAACTGCGGTGATTGATTCCAAACAATCGAATGTCGTGATCGAATCACCTACGAAACCTTACACAGCGAGGCAGCATTGACATTGAATTTCAGTGATTCAGAGTGGATTAAAATTAAGGATGAATTTAATCCACTCATGTTTAATGTGCCCGACGAAGCTACCCTAGTCCATGTTGAGGATCCAGTACATACGGATAAGGACTTAAAGGCTAATACCCTTCAAGATTTAACTCAAATTAAGGTAAAAGAAGAAACGAATGGATTCAGTTTAGATTTTAAAGATGTAGATGTTAATCCACAATCGTTTAAAATGGTGTATGAAATTCTTATTAATGAAGACTTAAAGATGGTTGATGAAAAAAATATCCTGCTGTAGGAGCCGTTTTAGATCAATTAAGAACTGAAATCGCTTCGTTAGAATCACAAACAAATTATGTAAATGATGAAGATGAAAAGAAGCCTCCAAATGAAGTGAGCGTGCCTAAGGAAAATTAAATTGATGAAATCTTGCCAGTATCGAATGAAACAAAGCCGGTACTAACAGGTGAAATTGAGTTGAATCTTGAAGGCGAAACACACGCTAAACTTCGGTATAAGTGTCAATTAATTAGTGAAAAATTCCTGTGAAAATGGAAAGTTATACGAATCAATCAACAGATTTTAGTGTTGATATTTTCACAGATGACAAAGAATTTGTAGAAATCAGCTATAAAGTTAAATTTTATCAAGACTCACTTGATAAAATAACAGCAGATTCCACTATTTTTGATTTCCATTATTTAGAAAATGGAGAACGTGCTGTATATAAATATGAACATGATTTTCCAGAAGAAATAACTCTTTTTACTGCGACCCAGGAACAATTCATAATCAGTGATAAATTAGAGGAATACAGTACATCGAAGTTTGTACGTAAAAACCCACATCAAATGTCGGAGCATTTAAACTTGTTGTTGATGAATTACTTATATCAAATGAAGAGGCAGGTATTGAAAATCAGTATCGTTTCCAAAATTTAATTTCATACCAAATTAACAGTTATATTTCTGATCAAATTAAGAAAGGGACAGATTTAGATACGATTAAAGAAAATTTAAAAGAAGGATTTGAATTTGCTACCGATGAGTACATTTTTAATCAATATTCTTTTAAGCAAATGGATAAATCAGAACTTGATAAACTCGAAAATTATCCACTTGTAATCAATGACTTTATTGCTTCAGAAAATAAAATTGAAGAAACGTTCCCGGTTCAGCCAATCGGTGGCAGTGATCACAAACTGAAGGAAGCTGGGTTTAGTGAGATTAATGGAGGCTTAGAATTAAAATGGGAAGGGATTTTAAATTCAAGTCGTAACCATACGATGAACAACTTAAATCTTGCGTTCATAATTCCACAAATTGTGAAAACATCTGGTCTTGGAAATTGGGATGTTAAGACTTAAGTAGACATTAGCAACTTTAATGTTAAGAATGATGGTACATTAGAACCTTGTAATCAATATCCTTCAGTTTCAGAAGAATTTAAGAATACATCAACTCAAGGAATTGAAGCTATTGAAATTCCGCTGGTTGAAAAAATATTGTTGTAAAATATTTTGTAACGCAAACGTATGTCAATGATAATCTGCAATTAGAAATTGAAGGGAATCAGTTGGGAAGACTCACAGCGTCACTCGACAACAAGCAGCTTCTACGTTCAGCAGATAATAAAAAAGTATATCCAAATTCAATCATCATAAAAGGTGAGAAGCGTGAGGAGGCAATGCCAACCAGTTTAATTTGGGATATTCGATATAATAGTGAATTGGTTCGTAAAGAAAATGATGGGTTTAATTTTAGAATAAATAAAGATACCATTAAAGCTTACCATGCAGACCAAGAAGATAAGTATATCGAGATTCCAGCAACCTATGACACAATGAAGTTTAACCATAGCGTAATCGTTGATAGCAAAACGATTGAATAGGAGGGTCGTTTTGACGTGGTCTGGAATGATGAAGGTACAGATGCACAATTTCGTCTTAAGTCGAAAGAAACGTTATCTGAACCCGTAATGTTTCGTATTATTCTAGAAAACAAAATCAATGAGAAATATCAATCAGGTAAAACGATTCGAGATGAATTAGTGGATTCACCAAGTCTTAAGTTTGAAGGTGACGCAGAAGCTAAATCTTTTACAAATGGACAGGAAATCACAGGCACTGAGCCTACAGAAGATGAATTAAAGGAACGCGAAGCAACAAATTATTTAGTATTGTTGGATAAAAAACCTATTATGATTGACTATCGAACCAAAGAAGTCATTTGGGGAGCCTCCATCAATACAACAACAGCTCACTGTATCGGACTACCAGGACTTTCCTATATAGATAAATTGGGTGAAGGACTTGAATTTGAACCGATGGATAGCGAGCATAAATTGCTTTTGTTTAAAATTGATCCAGCAGAGAACTCATACCGTGAGTATGAACAATTCCGCCATGAAGTTCAAAAAATCATGGATGATTCAGCACTAGAATCAGCAAACATTTTTGCTGCTGTTACTGAATTACTAACGAAACCTTTAGTTGAAGAAGGTGAGTCGGACAAAACTTACGGTCAAGTAGCACAGTTACTCGATGATACATTAGTGGGATATGCTTCTCTTGAAGATTGAGAATCGTTAAGTACAAAAAAATATATTGTTTCTCGACCGAAAGCTGATCCAACTTATGCTGATAAGATCAAAGGTATCGTTCTTAATGGTGTTGGTAATGATGTACATCAATCAGATATAAACAAAAATGATTTTACGAAAGACGCTGATATACGTGTTGAATTTGTTGATTCTGACAAAGCAGTCGGAAATGGAGAAGAAGACGATAACACTTATTTTCTTTTATCAAATCTCAACCGCACCACCCAAGGTGCGGTTGAGATTTGAATTTAGGAAAGGGATTAAACGTAATCAAGTTTGATCCCTTTCTTCTATTCTAAAACAAAATATTCTGTATTTTAGAATAAATATTTGTAGAGTTTGCATTCTACCCCCCTCTTTTATTATAAAGTTGACTAATCAATCGAATCCATAAATGGGAGGAATATTTAAGTGGGAAGTATAGGGTGTAATTTAGAAATTGCGAATAAAAATAAACAGTAATATAAAATCAACGCTCAAAACCAGATTATATTTTAACTCAATGTAATACCCCTAACAAAAACGTCTATAATCCAACATAGATTGTCTTGGTCGTTTTTAGTAGGAACTGATGTGATATAGGTCGAAAGAATTCGTAAAAACTGATAAACGATTTGGTTGATCGTAAGATCATCACGAAGTAAATTTTCGTGCAGATGAAATAAGTTGAAAAACGGTTGAAAGTAGTTTTCTTGCCAAACTAAATAGAGCGTATCGCGCATTGATTGAGATTTTAGGGATTCCATATCATGAATCAATAAATTAAAATTCATGGGATGCTTTTCTTGAATAAATAAACTCATGGATTTTAAGTGGGTATTCAAATCCATACTACTATTTTCAGCGATAATTCTTAAATCATCACCGATTTTTATTGCAAAATCATTGAGAACCTCAAAATAGAGAATTTCTTTACTCTTAAAATAGTGATAAATAGCTGGTTGTGTGATTCCAAGATCACGTGCAATATCACGAGTAGAGGTTTCTTGGTACCCATATTTCATGAAATATATGTGGGCAGTCTCAAGTATGTGTTTTCTTATCGATTTCATATAATCACCTTTACAATATTAAATCAAAAAAAAAGCACAAATACAATCATTAGGCAAATTACTTATCAGGTGATAAAAAATCTGATAGAATGTGTTTATCGGCTGATAAGGAGGAAATATGTATTTAGCTATCAAAGAAATTAAAAAAGAAAAAGGACGTTTTGCAATGATTCTTATCGTCATGACCTTCATTGCTTATTTAGTGTTTTTCCTGTCTAGTCTAGCATACGGTTTGGCATCAATTAATCGTACCGCTCTTGATCAATGGCAGTTTGATTCAATAATATTAAATAAAGATGCAAACCAAAATGCACTTGCATCCTTTATTACGAATCAACAAATAGAATCGATGGATTTGAATGTCAAAGATGCATTGCGAATTCGTGGTATTACAGCTACGTTTGGTGATGAGCAAGACGATGCAATTTTGATTGGTGCAGATGCATCGCACTTTTCAGATATAGTTACACTTCAAGAAGGTGAATATCCGCAAACACAGCACGATATTCTTATCTCAGCTGATATTCGAAATGAAAAACAATTAAACATTGGTGATAGCGTCAGAATCTCTAAATACGGAGATTATAAAATTATCGGGATTACAACTTCTAGCAATTATAATACGAGACCCGTTTTTTATACTAACCTAGAAGGATCTGAATTGGATGATGACAATCTTTACAACGTGATTTTGGGAACAAACTCAAGTGAAGACTTTGAGACCTTATCAAAAGCTGAATTAATTGATAATCTACCAGGATACAAAGCACAAATTTTAACATTTGGTTTAATGATTGGGGCACTATCGATAATTTCGGCGCTTATAATTGGTGTTTTTATGTATATACTCACAATGCAAAAGAAACCAATTTTTGGTATCTTGAAAGTTCAAGGATTTAAAAATAAAACCATCATTAGTTCGATCATTATTCAAACATTTATTTTAACTGGAGTTGGACTTGGTCTGGGTTTTATTTTATCTGAAATTACTTGTTATGCCTTAAAAAGTACGGTTCCCGTTGCGACATATGTGCCTCTTTCCATAGGGGTAACTATTGCAATGATTGTATTCTCTCTTTTGGGATCGTTATTTTCATCACGGATTATTCTTAAGATTGATCCATTGAAGTCATTGTAGGAGGAAATGTTATGATATATTTAGAGTCTGTAACCAAATCGTTTAACGACGGAAAAAATCGCGTTGAGGTATTGCATCCAGTAACATTACACGTAAATCGAGGTTCTTTTGTTGCTATTGTGGGTCCTAGTGGTTCTGGTAAATCCACACTCTTAACCATTATGGGTGCTTTACAAAAACCGACACAAGGTACTATTACCATCGATAATCATCAACTTTCACACCTAACGGAAAATGAACTGTCTTCATTGCGATTTAATACACTTGGGTTTATTCTTCAAACCTCCAATTTAATTCCATTTTTTACAGTTTATGAACACTTTCAATTTAAAATTAAAGAATCAAAGCACAATATTGCAGATCATGAAATTCGCAAAATTTTAGAGTCCTTGGACATTGATAAGCTTCGTGATCAATATCCAGAAAGTCTTTCGGGTGGTGAACGTCAACGAGTAGCAATTGGGTTGGCGCTGATACTAAAACCGAGTATTATACTTGCCGATGAGCCAACGGCGAGCTTAGATACTGATCGCGCATTCGATGTGGTAAAGTTATTAAAACGTATTACCAATGAATATAATACCTCTGTCATTATGGTGACACATGACCTTCGCATGATTGAGGAATGTGATGAAACATATGAAATGGTTGATGGTACACTTAAGCAAATTTAAAGCTTCGAAAGGAAGTCTATGAAAGCATTATTAATAAGTACGATTCTGTTTAATATCTTTGCCTATCTAACGATTATCATTCGCCCGAAACTATACTCTGTAAAGATCTTTAAACCGATGATTTGGAATTTAAAATTATCATTAATCCCCTTTGTGATTGTTCTTATAACAACAGCAGTTACCTTTGGGACACGGTATGTTTATGCTCTCACGCATTCTCATATCATTTTGTACCTATCAAATATAATCTTTGTATTGGGGTTCGTTCTTTGGTTGGCCTTGCTTCCGAACGCTGCTTATTTACTCACCGAGTTAAATTTAACCCACAGAGAGATAGATGAACATGAAGTTCCAATTTGGTATGATATTATTTCGGTAACCTCGCTTGCATTGTCGGGTATTATAAATACGATGATGAATATCATGATCGTACAGTTGGGATATTTAATTATTATTGATCCCATAATCGTTCAAACACGCGATCAAGTCATCATTCAACTATCAGCAGTAATTATTATTCTGTTGCTTTCGGTGGGCATTTATCTTGGACGTGAGGTGAGATTTAATTCATGGGATTTATTACATCCCAAAGATTTCATCGTAAAATTTAGAGAGCATTTCAATCATCCGGGAATATGGAAAAACTTTTTTTATTTTGTGCTTTTTCATCTAATCTTCTTATTACTTGTTTATAATCTTCTAGGACTAAATAATATTTATTCTTTTTTCACATCACATTAGGTTTCGTTAATGTGATGTGCAGTTGTTGATGGATAACATGATTTTAGGAAAATTATATATTTGCAACCATTTGGTTGCATTTTTTGTATCACCCATTAATTTTCATTAAGAACAGATTATTATTTAATGACAGTTATTGCATAAAGATGGAGAAATCGTATGTTAAATTTATTGAATACCTTGGATCGTAATCATTATAAACTGATTACTTATCTTAACAGTGACGCACAACCACATGCATCAGTTGGGGATTTGTCGAATCACTGCAAATGTTCTGAAAAAACAATTTATACCTACCTTGATCAAATAGCTCAGGAGTGGGAACCATTATTAATTATAGAAAGCTATAGTGGACGATATTATGTTGATGAGTATAATCAAAAAACCAATGAGCAGATATTAAGGACATTTTTGATGCGATCGTTATCAATTACTCTTTTCATTGATATTGTAAAGAATCCAGAAACATTAAATGAAGATCGTATGAAGCAGTTTTATATTAGTGAATCAACTTTTTATCGAACTTTACGTATGATGAACAAAGAATTTGGATCAAGCGCAATTCAGTTTAAGCGAAATGGTAGTAGACCTGTCAGTATTGTATCCGAACAAGAGCATTATATCCGTAAGTTTGTAACCTGTTTAATTCTAGAACTTTATGGTACGAAAGATTTGGATGATATTCTAAAAATTAATTTAGAAGAAGCGAAATTAGTGATTCAAGAAGTTTTTGATCGTAAAGGGATATACTATGATAGTCTTACACTGATATTCAGTGTAACTTTATTTGTGGTTTCTGAATTGAGAGAGCGACAAGGGTTTCACAGTAATCTTTCCATGATACCTGCTACTATGGTTGAAGGGATAGATTTCTCAAAGATTTTTGAAGGATATCGTAATTATACAACAACTCACTGTATGCAAAGCTTGTCCGAAGTACTGTACTACCATACGTCAATTCTTGATTCAAGTGAAACAAAGGTATTTTCGGATGCTTTTCTTGATGAACTTACTACCAAACATGATTACATTTTGAGTAAGGATACTCAAAATTTTATAAGTTTAATTCATCAAACCCTTTTAAATAACTACAGTCTGTACCCTTTTAAAACATCTTTGTTTATTGATCGAATTGCGGATTTTATGCATGCGTTTTATGAAGAACATCCAAAGATTCGTAGCGATTTTTACCAAGCGCTTAACGCTTCGCAGACAATCTCACTTAATCCTGATTTATATCTCGATGATTTATTGTATTGGTCAATTATGAATTGTTCAGATATTTTAGATCAAAAACCAAAAATCATGCGCATTTTAATCTACTCGGATTTAGGCATTCAGCACGCGATGTACATACGAAACAATTTGATGTGTCGATTTAAGTTGGATGCGACCCAAATTCAAATCGATTGTATGAGTTACTTCGAACTTACTTCGATGGATTATGACCTATGCATCGGAAATACCCCCACCACGAGTGATGTTATTTTGATTGATGACTATCCAAGTCAAAAACAATACATAAATATTCTAAGGAAGATCATTTTTTGATGTGATTTTCATCACAATTAGATAGAACCAACATCTACAATATGATTGTAAATCGTGAATGTAAGACACCCTTTGCTTCCGTTATAATAATAAAACAAAGGAGTGTTATGATGAAAAAGAAATTGATGATTACATTATCCAGTTTTTTATTACTTCTATCTATAGTTCCCTTAAGCGCAAATTTTGAAGCGTTTAATCTCGAAAGTCATGCTACTATGACCTATGACACCTTTAACAGTGGTGAAAAAAACAGTATTGAGTTCAAGTTGAAGGCAACGGGTTCTCATACAACATTTACAAATCTAAACATAGAGGTATCCAAGCCGGATTTTGTGGAAATGGACATAAGCTCTATTAAAAATGCTTTAGGTGATGGATATCAGGTAAATGCAACTAAGCAAAGCCTTGTAATCTCACGAAACGTCTTTGAATCGGGAACATACCTTGAAGTTCCTTTGATTTTTACGGTACCAAATGGTATTACGAAAACAACTGAAAATGTATCGTTTGATATCAAGGTATCTACGGATCAACGATCCAACCCAACGCTTCACTTAAATACAAAAGTTCAAGCGAGCAGTCCTTTAAAGATTACGAAAGCATACGACGGGTTAAAGAATCAAAAGTATCAAGGTTCTTTAGGATTAAGTCCTGGTATGGAAAGTGTTTGGGTTACTAAGGCACAAATTGATCGTCAACCTCAAGGACAACTTTTTATTAAAGAAGGAACCCAAATAAAAATCCAAGAAATTTACCATGAATCTTTAGAGTACAACGGAATGATTGAAGGTCCAAGTCCTGATTCAGTCGATTTGAAGACGCGTACTTTAGTATGGTATTTTGATGCTCCGACGTACAATGAACAAGAACAATTCGATACAAGCCTATTCCAGAAAAATCTTAAAGTAAATTATCAAGCCAAACCTGGAACTTTGGATGCACCAGTAAAAGGTGTAGGGGTTACCTCGCAACTTGAGTTTGTGAATGTGGATGATGTGGTTCTTGAAGATAAAGGGTATGCGGAAACGACGCTATACCCATCGGAAAGCGAAACTCCAGAAGTTGATGGGAACTGGTATGTTCCTGGACACTTTAGTCCTATTGATCCATTTGGAAAACATTCAACTGATTTTGATGCCTTGAATAAGCGTCCAACGGTATACCCTTGGGCAACGTTAACGTACGCGCATCAAATGACAGCTTTAGAACACGGTGCAGATGGACGTTATGCTGAATATAAATGGAACTACTATATTAATAAACATTTGCGTTTAGAGTCATTTAAAGCGCCAGGACGCTTCGATTATCGACCAACAACAGATTATGGAGATGCAACACCATTGCACGAACAACCCATCCTTCATGCTCATGTATATAATGAACAAAAACAACGCATCGCAACATTTAAAGATTTAAAACATGATCAGATTATAACTCGTAAAGAAATTTTAGAGAAAAATAATTTACCGGAAACAACGCAAATTGCGCACATCCAATATGATTTTGAGACAACCGTTCCCGGAATGATGATTGATGAACCACTTCCTCAAGAACATAATGGTCTATCCCGCATGCCTACCTACACATTTACAATCAAAGACACGTGGCGTGAAGATGCGAAAGAGAACATCACAGCCTTAAAAAATGAAATGGATATTGAAACTGCATTTACCTATGGAAGCAGCACTGTCTTCGTACGTGAACTTTATAATTTCAAAGACAATGCAGAAAATGATTACACAATCACATTCCCAGATGGACGTGTGAATGCATGGTTTGAAGGATTTCATTTTCTCGCTGCACCACGCTGGGCTAATGTAACTGAGAATCAGGAAGCATATCATCCAACGGTAACCAACAGTATTGAGTTACTCGAGCAATTTAAAGGTCAAATCTATAAAGGATCAAATAAACTTAAGATTCAAATAGTGAATGAACCATCATCCGTTGGTGCGGTGAAGGATAACGTTCATTCAATTATTTATGTACCAAAGAGTGTGCACTTTAAAGATCTTAGTCCACAAGGAAACATTAAATCAATTGAACGTCTCAACCAAAGTGCAGGAAATCACGATGTTTATCATGTTACATGGAATCTCGGATACCTTGCTCCCTATGAATCGACACATCAAATTTTTGATGTGGATATCACAGGTGAATTGCAAGATCTTAATCTAAAAATATTTACATTACTTGAAGCAAATGAGACATTTGAAACCCTTGCGGTCACCAATCCTACAATCCAAGACACGCTTGTCATTGATTATGATCGCCACACAACACAAAGTCTCTTTGAATCTAAAAAGATGCTTCAAAGTCAAAATCATTATCAGATGATTTCGGATTATCAACTCGAAATCAAAAAATGGGTCAAAAATGCACAGGACACATTCTACGATACTCAAGCTCATATTGAATTGGATGATAAAATTGATTATAAACTTCAACTCACCAATCGTACGGGGAAAGTGATTGATCAATTTGTGTTAATGGACATTCTTCCAAGTATTGGTGATCGTGGAATTACAGACTTTACACAGCGTAACAGTGAATTTGATGTAAGTTTAAATGGTCCGATAGGTGTTGATGAAACGCTATTTAATGTGTTTTATAGTACGACTTCCAGTCCAAGTCGTCAGGATTTAAATGATGTCCTTACAACTGAAGGATTTGATGTTATTGAGGACCATGATACATCAAATCCAAATTGGGTGCTGGCAGAAAATGTAACGGATTGGAGTACAATTCAAAGTTTTAAGATTGAATTAAAAGATCAACAACAACTTTCAGAACTTCAGGATTTTGAATTTGTTTTCCAATCTAAAATTACCAATCCCGATGTGGTTGCTCGTAAATTAGAAAGCACACCCAATCTTACTGCATGGAATTCCTTTGCAGTCGCAATCAATGGTTATCCTGCCATTGAACCGTTAAAGGTTGCGGTTCGAACTGGCACCACAATACCCGAAGACAAGCCAAATGAACCCTATGAAGAAGATCCAAAGGAAACGCCTAAAGAAACGCCTAAAGAGTCAGATAAACCAACTCCAACACTACCAAACACAGGAATTGCATCGTCAAAAATGCCTTACCTAGCAATTGGAGTAGGAAGTCTCTTTGTATTTAATGGATATAAGAAGCGCCGAAAATAAATAAACAGACATAAAAACAAACAGTTTTAAACTGTTTGTTTTTACTTTTAGTTACATGATAGAATGAAGTTAATATGATGGAGGTAATTTTAATGGAATATCTTTGGCCAATTACAGGTATTTGTTCTGTTGTGATCGTGCTCTTGAACCTCTTTAGAAGTTTAACGGGACGCATGAAACATTGGTATCTTTATTATTCTTTATCGTTTATAGTTCCAATCATGTTTTTATTGAGCGAATATTATCTTATCGTACGCTTGGTCAATCACAATGATTTTGGTACAATTGGAGATATAGCACCAACAATGTTCACGATTATTATGGGTTGTTGTCTGGTGGCATTTATCCTTAACGGCATTTCGTTATATTTTTATGTCAAACACTATAATTTAAGAGAAAGCTACTCATAAGTAGTTTTTTCTTTGCCGCAACCAAACGGTTCTAGGCTAAAAAATGAGGTTATGCTAGGATTTGGATAGAAGGAGTGGTGATCATGATAATAAACCAACAAATTAAATTTTATCGCACAGAACAAAAAATGAGTCAGGATATGTTGGCGGAGAAGCTGAACATTTCACGTCAATCAATTTCTAAATGGGAACGTGGTGAAAGTCTACCTTCCATCGATAACCTCATTCGCTTGAGTGATATACTAGGTATTCCCTTAGACGATTTGGTGAAAGGAAAAGAAAGCTTTCCAATACCCTTTAGCTTCGGTCAAAACACATCGAAAATCTATTTCACAGTGTTTGTCCTCCTGACAGTACTTATTTGTTTTGTGACTTACGCCATCAAACCGGATTTCATAGTCGTGTTACTTGCTTTTGGGTATTGTTATGGGATGGTAAGTTTAATAGGATTTCGTAATTTCAAAGATTACTATGATTACTTTGTAGTTTGGCACCAAGGCATCGAGGTGTACTCGGGAACGGAGTTCAAACTAACAGCTACATTGTTAAGTTTCATGGGTAAACGTAAAACCAAACAAATCCCTTATGATTCAATTGAGTCACTCAAAATCTATTTTAATAATGAAGGATATGATCCTGGCACGCATGAAGGTTTAAATTATCGAAGAAGACAGACCGTTGTCGGTAGAGAAGTGTTTAATCTAATTCTTACAACCAAAGATCAAGAAAACTATACCTTAAATCTTGACCGTCTATTTTATCCACAAAGTGATGAATATAAATACTTTTCCGCAATCATGAGTTTTTTTGAAAAACATGAAATAAAGATTGAGGATGCTTATGGAATTCTGACGGCAATCTCTGGTGAATATGACCTAATTGAAGCTGCGTATCGAAAACGATAATAGGTTTTAGCCTCACGCCAATTATTTGCCAGAAACGTAAAATTCAAATCGTAGATACTATAAAAGTATTGCCTTTAATAATATGGTATTATAATATTGGTATTTAACGAGAATACAAATATGTATTTTTAATAATGATTTAAATCATTACCAAATATTAATGTAGTAGTTTAATGAATGTGAGGAGCTTATTGTGTATTATTTTAGTTTTATTTACTTATGTGCATTTTTATACTTTGGGAAGCACTTAGACTCAAAGAAAAAATTCATCGTAGCTGCACTACCGTTTATCTTAATTATCTTTTTAAGGTTTGGTGTAGGGGCAGATTATTTTTCATATCAAACGATTTACGAGTCTATTGATCCTCACCGGATTAATGAGTCTTTCGCAAGCCTACCTAAAATTGAAACTTTGTTTAAGGTACTAATGCTTGGTGGTCGTGCAGTAGGTATGAATTATCATATTTTTTCAGGATTACTATGTACGGCAATTCTACTTGTAGCATTATTTTGGATTAAGGACAGTTCTGATAATTTTGAGATGGCAACGTTACTCTACTTCTCAACATTTTTCTTATACTGGAATTTGGGTGCGTTAAGACAAGTTATTGTTATTGTGGGATCGATGTATGTTTACTTTAATCGAGATCGAGATTTTGACTGGAAAATTAAGGGATTAACAACAGCTGTTTTATTCTTTATTCATGGAACTGCACTTGTTGTTCCTGTGATGTATCTTGCGACAAAGCTTAAATGGTCCTTTAAATGGTTTTTATTAATTTTTGTTTTCTTCCCGTTAACAAGATTAATCTTTACCCCAGCTGTTTTATCGATATTCGAAAACATCCCGGTGTTGTCGAAACTGCTTTTATACTCTGATGCAGATCATATCAAAATATTAAGTGTGCCATTTTTACTAAGATTTTCTATTTTTGCGGTAACGATGATACATTACAATAAACTAACTGAAAAATTCAAAAACCAGAAAAATCTTATTGATTTTGTTTTATTGAATATGTTGCTCTATTTCTATCTTCCATTTTCAAAAGTATTGGGAACCCGAATTACAGTGTTCGGATATTATGCAACGGTAATTATCTTACCGATGATTCTAAGTCTTTATGAAGACAAGAAGCTTTATAAATTAGCATTTGTTGTGTTATTGGGCTTTAATGGAACTCAGTTCTATAATGAATTAGCAAAACAGGTAAAACGTACGGGTTATGAATATTCACCGACGCGACTAAACCTCGAGACAATTTTCCAAAAGAACTATGCAAGTTTTAATAACATGTACGCATTTGAAGTTCAAAATGGTGAATTGGTAAAGGCTCAAGTTAAGGATTATCAGCAAAACAAGATGCGCACTGTTTACGCCCAAGAAGCGCTCTATGATCCAAATCTAGTTCATTTATCTGTGAAGTTCCCAGATAGCGAAAAAGTTAAAAAAGGTGAAGATTTCTTAACTTATGGTATCGTGAATGAAAAAGGACAAATTGTGGAGTTGCCTACAGCCAAAAGTCGATTTAAAATCTATGGACCGTTTGTAGAAGAAACAATTGGTGAAAGATCATATTCAAGTAAATTGTATCGTAAAATCGGAAATCCATTAGTTGTGGATTATGAAACTGTAAAACCAACAATTGATGCACGAAATGAGTTTAACGGTGCACGTGATTCAAAACCGTTCCCAATGACAATGGTTCCAAAACATAAAGTCATTGAGTACGATGAACTGAATGCATATAACAAAAATACTGTTTGGAGAGGATCCATCTACAAAGACTTAACGTTTACAGATCGATCATATTTTATGATTCAAACAGAATATTCTAATTATTTCTCAATAATTGACGAAGATGGAGCAATTCTTACCGATAAGTTCTATTCCTCAATTAGTCCATTTGATGCAGATGGTATAGCAGTAGGAACGACAAAATATTCTCGTGAATACTTAGACTATAATGGAAATGTAATTTGGATGGAATTGTACGAATAAAATCTGGCTTGCACTGCCAGTTGCTAGGGAGGTATAGCCATGGAAGCGTTAAAAATTGATTTTGTTGTCCCGTGGGTGGACGGAAGTGATAAAGATTGGATTCGTGATCGACTCCAACTCGAAGGTAAGGATGTTGAAATTACAGATAGTGATTATCGTGATTGGGATATCTTTAAGTATTGGTTTCGTGCAGTAGAAATGTATGCACCATGGGTAAATAATGTCTACTTAATAACATATGGTCATTTACCGGACTTTTTAAATGTTGACCATCCTAAATTAAAGATTATAAATCATACGGATTATATTCCTAGTGATTATTTACCAACGTTTTCATCACATACGATCGAGCTAAATATGCATCGTATTGAAGGTTTAAGTGAACACTTTGTATATTTCAATGATGATATGTTTCTAAATAAACCTGTTACGCCAGAAGACTTCTTTAAAAAGGGTCTTCCGTGTGATACTGCAGTTATCAACCCAATTGTTCCTGCACGCTATGACACAATTTCGAATATTATGATCAATGATATTGGAGTGATTAATCAAAATTTCAGTAAACGACAAGTTATCAAGAAGAATCCAGGAAAATGGTATAACTACCGTAACGGAGTTTTAAATGCATTAAATCTCATCTTTACGCCGTGGTCACGGTTCCCTGGACTTTATCAGCAACATCTTCCTACTTCGTTTTTAAAATCTACTTTTGAGACGATCTGGGAAAAAGAATACGATGTATTACATCAAACATGTTTACATCAAATACGTGACTACAAATATGATGTCAATCAATGGGTCATCAAAGAATGGCAAATGTGCGAGGGTAATTTCATGCCAAGAAGCCACAAAATCGGAGATCGTTTCCTCATTGATAGCATTGAAGAGGCTGAAAAAGGTGCACAGGCCTTAAAGTCAAAGAAATATAAGATGGTGTGTCTTAATGATCATTATGATGGAGAAAATCTTGACGAAATCATTAATAAACTAACAAATGCTTTTGAAATGAAACTATCCGACATAAGTGATTATGAGAAAAATTAATAGATAATAATCTAAACAGAGATGAGTTTGTGGTTGATTCCAGAACTCATCTTTTTCTTTTAATAATTCATAGAATTATTAACTCTATAAAGGCCTATTGTGTTATATTGGTGATAATTAAGAAAAGTAATGTAACATTGATAAAACGATATTTATTGATATTATGTGATATAATATTTTCGTTGTATATACATATAAAAAGTAATAGGGGAAGGTTTGGGGAAATTCATGAAAAAGAATAAAGTTGTCATAGTGTTTTTTGATGTTCTGGTTTTAATTCTTTCGATTATTGGTGGCTTAGCAATACTGGATAATTCACATTATGCAATGGAATTATTGTATCAGCGAGTGGGACTCTTTGAGGTTGGATTAATTGCTTTAGTGTATCTTGTGTTTTATAAAGTGTTTTCACTGGATAAGATGGTATGGAGAAAGATATCTATTCACGAAACAATTCGTATTGGTATGGCAAATATCATGGCATTTTTAACTTGCATGGTAATAATAATTATTCGTAATGACGAACTCATTGGAGTACGTGCTATGATTATTATTACAGGGTTAAATGTCTTATTACAACTTGCAGTACGTTTTGTTGTTCGTTACTATTACGACAAAAAAGAACGAGTTGCAATAAAAGGAAAAAAACTTCAGTCAATTCTGATTTATGGTGCTGGTAGTGCGGGTCAAATGATACTGAATGAAATAAGTCGCAACAATGAATATGGGTATAAAGTGATTGGTTTTATCGATGATAATCCAAATTTAAAAAATAGCATAATTTATTCCGTTCCAGTTCTTGGCTGTAATGATGATATCGAAAAAGTTGTGAAAAAACATGAAGTAGAATGTGTTTTCGTAGCGATGCCGTCTCAACCCTTAAATATTCAAAAAGAAATTATTAATAAGCTTGTGAAGATTGGAGTTGACGTGAAGACGGTAGAATCTGCTCAAAAGTTAATTCAAAATAAAAATTTAAAGAATAGTCTTCGCAAAATTGAAATTAGTGATTTACTTAATAGACCTGAAATAGTTATAGATGATATGGGGATTTTTAAACAATTGGATGGTCAGAGAATTTTAGTGACAGGAGCAGGTGGATCTATTGGGTCTGAACTTGTTCGACAAGTTATCAAGTATTCTCCTGAGTCACTTATATTATTGGATATTAATGAAAATAGTCTGTATGAAATCCAACAGGAATTGAATATGCTTATGCGCTCTGGTGATATTCCAATAATAGAAATTAAAGCTGTAATAACATCGATACGTGATTTAGATGCGCTTGAATCTCTATTTGAACGAGAAAAGCCAACAGTTGTCTTTCATGCCGCCGCCCATAAACATGTACCACTTATGGAATATGTTCCAAAAGAAGCTATTAAAAATAATATATTCGGAACGAAGAATTTAATTGATTTATCGGATAAAAACAACGTGAAGTTGTTTGTCAACATTTCAACTGACAAAGCTGTCAATCCTACAAATATAATGGGAGCGACAAAACGTTTTAATGAAATGATGCTCCAGAGCAAAGATGCTAATTCGAAAACAAAATATGTTGCTGTACGCTTCGGAAATGTATTGGGATCAAATGGATCCGTTGTTCCTCTATTTAGAAAACAGATTGAACAAGGGGGACCAGTCACAGTAACTCATCCGGACATCATTCGTTACTTTATGACAATACCAGAAGCAGTAAGTCTTATTCTACAGGCAACAGCATATGCCAATGGTGGAGAAATATTCGTTTTAGACATGGGAAAACCAGTGAAAATTTTAAATCTTGCCGAACAAGTAATCAAATTGAGTGGATTTCAACCATATACGGAAATTGAAATTAAATTCACTGGATTACGTCCGGGAGAGAAATTATATGAAGAATTACTTATGTCCGAAGAAGGTCTCAAAAAGACGGAAAACAACTTAATTTATGTAGCAAATCCTATTGTAACTGACTCACAAACAATAAATGAATCGTTGGAAACATTAGAGTCGCTACTTTTAATGGATGATAGCGAAATATCCTCAAATTTACATAAGGTCGTACCGACATACACTCATAAGGAGAAGAATAATGAAAACTAGAAACATTCCATTTTCACCACCTGATATTTCCGAAAAAGAAATAGAACTTGTGGTTGAAGCGATGCGATCGGGCTGGATTACTACAGGACCCAAGACCAAGCAATTTGAATCACAATTAGCTGACTACTGTAATACCGATAAAGTTGTAACAATGAATTCTGCGACAGCGGCAATGGAAATGACATTGCGTCTTTTAGGTGTAGGGCCGGGAGATGAAGTAATTACGAGTGCCTATACTTATACTGCATCCGCAAGTGTCATTCATCATGTAGGAGCTAAAATCGTTCTTGTAGATATTCAAGAAGGAAAACCAGAAATGAATTACAAGTTATTGGAAGAAGCAATTACAGAGAAAACCAAAGTAATTATTCCGGTGGATATTGCTGGAATAATGTGTGATTATGATATGATATTTGAAATTGTAGAAAGAAAAAAAGAACTATTTACACCAAACAATGATCTTCAATCATCATTCGGAAGAATAATAGTTATGGCTGACGCTGCTCATTCATTTGGCGCTAAATATAAAGGGAAAATGTCGGGGCAAGTTGCGGACTTTACAGCTTTCTCTTTTCATGCTGTGAAAAATTTAACCACGGCAGAGGGTGGAGCTGTAACATGGAGAAATCAAAGTTTTATCGTTAATGAAGAACTTTACAAAGAATACATGCTCCTAATTTTACATGGTCAGTCGAAAGATGCACTTGCAAAGAATGTACCAGGTTCGTGGGAATACGATATTGTTGCTCCGAATTATAAGTGTAATATGACAGATATTCAAGCGGCTATTGGTATTTCGCAATTGGAACGCTATGATGAGATTCTTAAGGTTAGAAATCAGCTTGTTAATTCATACAATGAACAAATTGATCGAGTATTTCAGAATGTCTTGCATCTCGACCACTTGAACGAATATCAAGATTCTAGTTCTCATCTTTACTTTATCCGTATAGTCGGAATAAGTGAAGAAAAGCGAAATAATATCATTATTAAATTGGCGGAACGTGGAATTTCAACAAATGTACACTATAAACCACTTCCTCTATTAACTGCTTATAAAAATTTAGGCTTTGAAATCAATGATTATCCGGCTGCATACAATTTCTATCAGAATGAAATCACATTACCACTAAATAGTTTGATGGTTCTTGAAGATGTAGATTATGTTGTTGAAAATTTAATTGAGGTTCTAAATGACTAATTACCAAAGTGTTATTGATAGTAAAATAAATATAGTTACTGAATCAGAGCGGAAAATATCATTATTTAAACGATTTACAAAAAGAACTTTTGACTTACTTTTTAGTCTGTTGGGAATCGTAATTTTATCACCAGTATTTATTTTTGTTGCAATTTGGATAAAATTATCAACAAAAGATCGAATTATTTATAAACAACAGCGAATGGGGAGAAACTTAAAATTATTCAATATTTATAAGTTCCAGACTATGGTTCCAAATGCGGATAAAATAGGACCATTAGTTACAGTAGGAAATGACCCAAGAGTCACTAAACCAGGAAGAGTTTTAAGAAAGTATAAAATTGATGAGCTTCCACAATTATTTAACGTTTTATTTGGAACTATGTCATTTGTAGGACCTCGTCCAGAAGTTCCTAAATATTTACCCTATTATAGTGATGAACATCTAAAGTTATTCTTAATTAAACCAGGGATAACGGATATTAGTTCGATAGAACTAAGAGATGAAGAGTTATTTTTAGAAGAAAATTCGGATCGCAATGATTATTATGAGACTATGTTGCTACCTAAAAAATTAAACAATTCATTAACCTACTTAGAAAAGTATTCGGTTTTATATGATGTAAAGTTGATTTTAAAAACTATAAAAAAAGTTGTTTTATGTTAATTTAGATTTGATCAAGTAGATGATGATCAGTTGAAACGAAGAGAGGTTGAAGTTTGTGGAAATTTTTGATTTGCTAGATGTTAAAGAAGAAGAATTGAAGGCACTACAAAAAAAGAGTTTAGAAATTCTTGAATATTTTGATAAGTTTTGTACTGAGCATGATTTACAGTATTCTTTATTAGGAGGGACATTGATTGGTGCTATTCGTCATCAGGGCTTCATTCCATGGGATGATGATGTTGATCTTATGATGCCACGCGCTGATTATGAGAAATTATCGAAGATATGGAATCAAGAGTCTGATAGTTCTCAGTATGTACTTGTAAGAACTAATTTAGAATCTAATTATCATGATGCTGGAATTGGAATAAAAGATATAGAAACAACATTCATAAATAAACATAGTATAAATGATGATGTTATTCATTCTATTGGTATTGAAATAATGCCGATAGATGGAGCACCAAAAAGTAAAGTAAAAAGATTGCTTCAACTTTATAATGCTTTTATTTTTGCTTTGTTCAATACTCAGAGACTTCCTGATAACAAAGGGAAGGCTATTCGAATAGTGACGGGTTTTATCTATGCAGCGGTTCCTTGGGAAAAGACTCGATACAATATTTGGAAACGTGCTGAAAGAAGAATGACGAAGTATCATTGGGAAGATTCGAGGGAAGTTACTGAATTGATAGGTAGCATACGAGGAATGAAAACATTACACCCTAAGGATGATTTTGAGACTGTGATCAGAGTTCCGTTTGAACACCTTAGCTTACCTGTAATTAAGGGGTATGATCGATACTTGACTTTAATCTTTGGTGATTACATGACGTTGCCACCAGTTCAAGAAAGAATTGCGAAGCATAATGTTGCATATATTAATACAGAAGAGCCATATCACAAGTTTAAGAATAAATATTACTGTATAAATGATTAAAGAAAGGAGATGATTGTTTGAAATATTATTTAATTGTTCTCATTCGTAATGCTTTAAAGATTTTTTTTGTTTTTCCAATTCAAAAAAACAGGATTATTTTCAATGCCTACAATGGTAAGCAATATGGATGTAATCCGAAGTATATTTATGAATATTTAGAAGATTATTCCAATAAATTAGATTTAATATGGGCATTTGAGAGTACTGAAAAGTTTCATTTTAATACCCCTGTTAAAAAAGTTAGATATAAGAGCTTGAAGTACATTTATTACGTTTTAACCGCAAGTATTGTAGTAGAAAACTCCGAGAGTTGGTCAATAATACCGAAAAGAAATGGTCAAACTGTAATAAATACTTGGCATGGTGGAGGGTCTTATAAAAAGGTAGGGACATCTCGAAAAGATGGAAATTCTTTCAATGCCAAAAATGTTCGAGATAAAAATCGTAGAGTTGATTTATACTTATCAAGTAGCAAAGCATTCTCTACTCAAACACTGCGTGAATCCTTTGATTATCTCGGAGAAATAATGGAAATGGGAATGCCAAGAAATGATATCTTAGTCAACGGAAATGAATCAGTAGTTCAACAGGTCAAAAATAAACTTAATATAGCTAATAAAAAAGTTGTATTAATAGCACCTACATTTAGAAATGTAACTGATTTTGCACTCGAAAGTTTTAATTTCGACTTGCTTCTAGATACACTAGAAGCAAAAATGAAGGGCTCATGGGTTATTCTATATAGAAGTCACTATTATGAGACGACTAAGGTCAATGATCCGAGAATCATCGATGTCTCTAATTATCCAGATATGCAAGAATTACTCTTGTCAAGTGACGTTCTTATTACTGACTTTTCATCATGTATGTGGGATTTTTCGCTTTCCTTTAAACCAGTATTTCTCCTCTCGTCAGATATTGAAGAGTATCAAGAAAGAGAGAGAGAATTTTATACAGATCCGTATTCTTGGCCATACTCATTAGCACTCACATTTGATAAATTAATTCAAAATATATCTGATTTTGACGATGATGAGTACCAGCAGAAATTAGTTTCACACCATAAGGATTTACAGTCTTTTGAATCTGGAAAAGCAACAAGTGCAATTGGTGAGTATATATTAAGAAAAACAATAAGAGAGGATTTTCATGAATAATTTAGTTTTAGGATTAAAAGATTTTGTAGGGAAACTCAAGGATTATCCTCTTACAATCATTTCAGTTTATTTTGTTACCTTTTTTGTTTATAGAGATTTTGGTGTAAGAATGATTTATGGACAAGTTTTCTTGACATTGATACTTGTTGTATTTTTAATATATCATCTCAAAGAAAATAGGAAGATATCTTTCCTTAACATAAAAGTTCCCTATATTTTATTATCATTAGTTACCTTAATTATCTTCGTTAGACCTGATTCTTTAAAAGATAAACAGAATATTGCGTATATTATTTTAATGCTCATTACGACTGGATTTCTTGTCACAACAACTCAATCAAAAGATGATATAAAGAAATCGTTAAAAGTATTTATATTTTCGGCAACAGTCTTTAGCATAATAATTATCTTTTTTCAAATATTTCAGAAGCCGTTTTGGGATTTTATTTTTCCAATGCTTTCCCATACCGCTCAAATTTATGCGAAAAAGTACTTTTTTTCCGGATATAGTATGTCTCTAGGTGGGATATCATTTACATTATATGTAGTTATATTTGGGTTATTGAGTACAATATCCTTGTTCCTTTTTATGAATCCTACTAAGAAAGAAAAGTATACTTACGGTGGATTGATTGGTTTATATTCATTAGTAATTCTTCTTTCAGGTCGTAGAGGAGAGTTGGGGGCGTTATTAATTTCGTTTGCATCATTTTATATTATCAAAGGCGATAGAAAAACAAGAATTTTTAGGTTGAAGTGGCTGGTTCTTGGAATTATTGTTTTCAGCATTGCAATTGTAATTTTTCTTCCGTTTTTAAGTAAAATTAAGTTTTTACATCGATATACTATGACACTAAATGCTATCCTGCACGGATCGCAAGTTGCTGGCGGCGTTTCATCAGGGCGTGTGCAGCTTTATCAGAAAGCTTGGGAACTATTTCTACAAAATCCAATTTTGGGTATTGGTCATGGTAAATTTACGCTTGTTTCGTCAGCAATACATCTATCTGCCGAGGGAAAAGGTATGGATGTCCACAATAGTGTTTTGCAGTTACTTGCTGAGACAGGGATTACTGGGTTATTCTTAGTAGTAACACCTGTTATTTATATTTATTGGAACACGATGAAAGACACCTTCAAGCTTTGGAATGAAAAAAACAAAGTGCTGTGTCCTTATATATTGATTGCTAATTCTATGTCTCTTATTATGCAAACTTTTATTTTAATAACTTCTTTGGTAGATCCAATCAATTACAAAATTGTATTTTGGTTACTTTATTACATTTCATTTTACTTATACGTTTTTAGTCACACTAGATTAAAATGTGAGACATTTGAATTCGAGAGTAAATTTTTGTGTATCCATAAAAATTAGTCATTATTACGTTTATTAATTATACAAATAATATAGGAGGAAATAATGAAAAATATAGCACTTATATTTGCTGGTGGAACCGGTAGTAGAATGGGAAATACTGAAAAACCTAAGCAGTTTTTAAATATTGATGATAAGCCAATAATTGTTCATACATTAGAAAAATTCAATAATTGCTCTGCGATCGATGGGATTGTAGTTACTATCCTTGAAGAATACATAGATTACATGAAAGAACTCGTTGCTGAATACTCTCTAGACAAAGTTCAGTGGATTGTAGAGGGAGGAGAGACTGGCCAGCTCTCAATATTTAACGGGCTTGATGCTGTATATAAGGATGATAGAACTTGCGAGAATACTGTCGTGTTAATCCATGATGGTGTTCGCCCTATAATATCAGAAAATCTTATACTAGAAAATATAGTTACCGCAAGAACTCATGGAGCTGCGGTAACCGTTGCTCCAGCCACCGAAACTGTATTTAAGAGTGAAGATAAAACCAAGATTATGGAAGTCTTAAAGAGAGAAGATTTATTTTATGCAAGAGCACCTCAGACATTTTTTATGATAGATATCTATAATACACATCTCAAAGAAATGGATCTTGGCATTACAAATAATATTGATTCATGTAGCATGATGTATAAATATAATCATGCAATGTCATTTGTTTTAGGAAATAGTTCAAATATCAAAATAACGAACTATGAAGATTATTTTATTTTTGAAGCACTATACAATTTGAATAAGAAAAGAGAAGAAGGACAAGTCTTATCTTAAAAAATAACAAAACATCCCTTGAGAAATTGGGGATGTTTTGTTATTTGATATGAAATATTTGACATAACTAAAATTTATGTCGTTATTTATGAATAGTTGATTAAGGCTATTAAGAAGATATCTTTAAGATTTGATTTTGAGTTTATGCGTCTGATCATATTTGATGAATATTGCCTTATATTTATTAAATTCATAATTAATTTGTTAAAATACAGTCGATAATTCACATAGTCGACCAATTATGGTTATAATATGTGATATTTGTCAAAAAAAGCCTGTAATACTTTTCGTTATCGCTCCATAAGGCAACGTTATGGGAGTATTATGTTTATACCAAGAAGCACAAAGGAAGCAACCGTGCTTTTTGAAATATCAATTAACGGAGGAGAATTTAATGGATATTATTAAACAAGTCCTGTCTGATCAGGCATTTCTAGGTGCGATATTCTCAACAATATCAATTATCCTTTTAGGTTACTACCTAAAGAAAACGAATAAAGTAACAGATGATGCATCAAAAGCATTAACTGCTGTATTGCTTAATGTTGCGTTACCAGCATTAGCATTCAAAGCATTTATGACTGATATTAAACCAGAAACATTTACTGTTGGTTTAAACTCATTCATCTTTGGTTTTGTGGCATATGTACTTTTAATTCTTATCACATTAGCTTATACAGCTAAATATAAAGGTGATAAACTCGATGCAATGCGTGGACTTACAATTTTTGGTTCCACAACATTCTTCGGTATTCCTATCATTTCTGCTTTCTTGGGAAATGAAGGAGCACTTTACGCAAACTTATTTAACGTAGCATACCGTGTATTCTTATACTCATATGGTTACATCTTGTTCTCAGGTTTAAAATTTGAGAAGAAAAACTTAAAACAAATTATTCTAAATCCAATCATTATTGCGACATTCTTAGGATTCTTAATCTGGATGTTCCAAGCAAGCTTGCCACAAGTAACAGTAGGCGCAGGTGAAACTGCTAAGACAGTTGCATTCTTACGTTTAGACATCACACTTCCATGGTTCATGAAAGCTGTTGGTTATTTAGCATCACTATCATCACCGCTTGCATGGTTAGCAATTGGTATGACATTAGCAAAAATCTCACTTAAAGATGCAACTAAAGATGTGAATGTTTGGATCTACTCATTCGGTAAACTTGTTGTAGTTCCTGCAATTATGCTACTTATCATGATCTTCTACAAGAAAATCGGATTCTTACCATTAGACTACGTTGCGATTACTGGTGTTATCATCATGTTGGCAACTCCACCTGCAACCGTTGCAGTAAGTTATGCAATTAACTTTGATAAAGAAGCATTATTCTCGTCAAACGCATCGCTTGTTGCTACAGTATTATCGATTGTTGCAATCATTTTATGGCTAGTAATTCTTACAGCATTACATGGCGTAGGAATTATCTAAGAATCAAATAAAGGAGATTTAAAATGAAACTATTATGCTACGGTGTTCGACCAGTAGAAAAACAATTCTTTGTAGAATTAAATGAAAAATTTAATTTCGACTTAGTTTTAACAGAAAAAATGCTCAATGACGAAACAGTTCATATGGCAGAAGGCTGTGAAGCAGTTATGCTTCGTGGGAATTGCCCAGGAAATCGCCAAAATTTAGAAATTTACAAAAATTATGGCGTTAAGTATGTCTTAACACGTACAGTAGGATATAACCATATTGATTTAGAAGCCGCTAAAGAATTTGGCTTGAAGGTTGCTTATGTACCATTCTACTCACCAAATGCAATTGCTGAATTAGCATTAACACTTTCATTAACACTTGCACGTCATACTCAATACACAGCAAACAATACACATAAAGGAAACTTTAAAATTGATGACTTTATGTTTAGTAAAGAAATTCGTAAATCAACAGTTGGGATTATTGGTTTAGGTAAAATCGGATTTACCGCAGCTACAATCTTCAAAGGTGTTGGTGCCAATGTTATTGGGTACGATGTTGTTGAAAAAGACTACCTTGGTGATACATGTACTCAAGTAGATCTTGAAACACTTTTAAAAGAGTCAGACATTATCTCTATGCACATGCCTTACTTCAAAGGTTCAAATGATGAATTCTTGAATGCTGAGAAAATTGCACAAATGAAAGATGGTGTTATTGTTGTGAATACTTCACGTGGAGAACTTCAAAACATTAATGACATTCTTGATGCCGTTGAATCTGGAAAAATCCAAGGTTTCGCAGCAGATGTTCTTGCAAATGAAACAAAATACTTCAACAAAGATTTATCTGGAGAAGCATTTGATGAATTACAAACACGCTTAAATAATCTTTATCCGCGCGTTCTTGTAACACCACATGTTGGTTCATACACAGATGAAGCCGTAAGTAACATGGTTGAATACTCATATGAAAACCTTCAAGAGTTTATCGACAAAGGTGAATCAAAAAATCAATTAGCTTAAAAACAATTGTCAAAACCAACATATTCGTATTGAATGTGTTGGTTTTTTTTATCGTTATTTGTGAATATGACTTGAGAATACGTAAAGCTTTTGTATTTAGTTGATTGGTCATTAACACTTAGATATAATAAATACACTAAGATGAGTAATTAACCCTCATTTATAGTAGGAGCTTAATCACAAAACCGATTGTAAAATTTGTGGAAATCACAGAGGATAGGGGAGATATTATGAAAAATGTAGAATATTCTGATTTGATGGAAATTTTAGATTCAGAAGAAATAAAATGGAATGAATTCGAAAATAGGACTTTTCTAATTACTGGAGGGACAGGTCTGATTGGAAGTATGATGACCAAAATGCTCTTATTAAGAAACGAATTGTACGGATCCAATATAACTATTTATTTATTGGTTCGTGATATTGAGCGCTCAAGCCGACAATTACAAAAATACAGAAATTCGGATGAGGTTCAATATATTGAGTCTTCTGTAGAAAATGCAAATTTTACTAATCTCAATGTTGATTATATTGTACATACTGCAGCACCAACTAAATCTTCTTTTTTTGTTAACAATCCAGTTGAAACTATTGAATCAATTGTTTTAGGTACAATGAATGTATTAAAATATGCAAGTAAATCATCTGTGAAAAGCATTGTAAATGTTTCTTCAATGGAAAGTTATGGAACGATTGAAAGTGAAAGTGTTTCTGAAGACCATTTAGGTATAATTCCACTAAACTCGGTTCGAAGTTCTTATCCGGAAGCGAAAAGACTTACGGAGCTTTTAGCTTACTCATATAGCCAAGAGTATAGTACAAATGTAACATCATTAAGATTAGCTCAAACTTTTGGTGCTGGAATTACTGAAAATGAGAATCGTGTTTTTAAGTATTTTTGCGACTGTGTTCTTAATGGGGAAGACATCGTTTTAAAAAGTACAGGGGAGACGATAATTAATTTTTGCTATTTAAGTGATGCGATAAAAGCAATACTTATTCTTTTAACCGATGGAGAAAGTGGCGAGACTTACAATGCATCAGGTGAATCTTATGAAATGACTATAAAGGATATTGCAGAATGGTTAATTAAAACACATGGTAATGAAAATAAAGTTATTTTTGATATTGATGATACTCAAATGTTTGCACCAGTAAATAAAATGAGATTAAATAGCAAAAAAATGAAGCAGTTGGGATGGAATCCTAGAGTAGATATTAAGGAAGCATACTCTCGTCTTTTGGTATCTATCGACGAGATGATGGATGGTATGATGAAAGATGAATAGCGATAATTTAAAATTAACTTGGGGGACACTTAGTAAATATAGAAGTCAAATCTATGGGTTTACAATTATTTGGATTGTGCTATTCCATATTTGGGAGTCCTTTAGTAAGTATATTACTTATAATTGGGTTTCTGTAAATTTTATTAAACGAGGCAATATGGGGGTTGATATTTTTCTCCTACTATCTGGGATTTCTCTTTATTATTCTATGAAAAATAAACCTGAACAAACTACAAAAGAATTTTACAAAAAAAGGTTTATTCCATTAATTAAGATCTATACACTAGTTTGTATACCATTTTTTATTTTAATGAGGGTAACAAATAATTATAGTTTTGAAGAATTGTTGAAGCAATTGTTTTTCATGAATAAAAATGTTAGTTCTTTTTGGTTTCTTCTTGTTATTGCAATTTGTTATTTAATTTACCCATTAATGTACAAACTAATTCAAGGGAGTAAGAAAGGATATATTTATGTTGGAATCGTACTTTATACGATTATATTAATAATTTTTATGACAGTAAATATGGATGGTTATAAATATTATGAAATTCTTCTGTCGCGAATTCCGATATTTTTAATCGGTTCAACTCTTGGTGATTTAGTATACGAAAATAAAGAGGTGTCTGTAAAAATAATTTTGGGATCTCTCTTAGTTGTAATACTATATGGACCAGTAAATTTACTATTTTCTAAAATAACGCACATAAATTATTATATGCCCTTAATTAGGAGATACGAGTTGGGAATACAAGGTTTTTCATTTGTGATACTCTTCGTAATAATTATTCAATACCTAACGGAATCTAGAAGTTATATTTTTCTTGGTAAAATCGGTAAAATTACATTAGAAATTTATGTAGTTCATATTATTCTGAGAGATATCTTTCTAAATGTCATGAAAATTTCTGTATCTACTCGTCCACAAATACTAGTGTTTTCATTGTTTTTTGTACCAACTTCATTATTACTTGGAAAATACTTGTCACGTGTTTTGGATAGGATTTAGAAACATGATGAAATTGATTTTAGAGAACAATGATTTCTGTAAAAAAAGATAGAGTTAGTATTCTGAATTTTAGAATTCTACCAAATATACATTCAGATTAGGGAGTAAAAAGTTGAATCAAAAAGTCAATTAGCTTAATAAAACTAAACCGTCCTTGTGACGGTTTTTTTGTTTGTGATTTTGCTAAGAACCTTAACAATTCTCACAAGATAGATTCATATGATTATAGATTCAGTTAATTTGTGAAAAAAAGTATAAATTATGCAATATGGAACTATGAAGTTTATGTCGCCCGTGCTAGACTTGATACGGTGATAAATATGAAATCAATATATGAATATGATTTAAATGAAATGGGCGATCTTTTTGAGTCTTATGGCGAGAAACGTTTTCGCGCGAAACAACTCTTTCAATGGCTCTATCAAAAACGTGTAAGTTCTTTTGATGAGATGAGTGATTTAAGCATCGCTTTACGCGAAAAGTTAAAGGAAGATTTTGTCTTAGATACATTAAATGTTGTTATGAAACAAGTCGCTTCTGATGAAACGACTAAATTTTTGCTTGAGTGCCACGATGGGGCTCTTATAGAGACGGTTATGATGAAACATGACTATGGTTATAGTGTTTGTGTAACGTCACAGGTTGGGTGTGCAATGGGCTGTAAGTTCTGTGCTTCCGGTCTCTTAAAGAAAAAGCGTAATTTAAGCACAGCTGAGGTTGTGAATCAGATTATGTTTGTTCAACGTCATTTGGATACGCAAGATAAGCGTGTCAGTCACATTGTTGTGATGGGTATCGGTGAACCGTTTGATAACTATGATAATATCATGCGTTTTATTCGTATTGTGAATCATGATCATGGCTTAGGAATTGGTGCTCGACACATTACGGTTTCTACATCTGGGGTTGCTCCCGTTATTCGTAAATTTGCGGATGAGAAAACACAAGTAAATCTTGCGATTTCTCTTCATGCGCCAAGTGATACTTTACGATCAGAGATTATGCCTGTAAATAAGATGTTTAATCTTGAAAAACTTTTCTCGGCTTTGAAGTATTATCAAGATCAAAGCAATCGTCGTTTAACCTTTGAGTACATTCTTATCGATGAGGTTAATGATCAATTAACGCATGCGAAGGAACTTGTTCAGTTGATTCGAGGGATGAATGCCTATGTAAACCTCATTCCTTATAATGAAGTGGATGAAAATCCATTCCGTCAAACGAAGCCAGAGCAAGCTGCGAAGTTTTATGATTACCTTAAACGTAATGGGATTCAATGTACAATCCGACGTGAAAAGGGAAGTGAAATTGACGCTGCCTGTGGTCAGTTGCGTGCGAATGTGGAGAAACAACGTAAAGCGTTATAAAAAACCAAGGGTAATAACTTGGTTTTTTATTGCGTGTGGTTTTTGGTTTATGCTAGGATTTGATGATAACTTAAAGGAGTAGCGTGTATGACGCATCAAAACACGATTTTAAAAACGTATCGTAAAGAAATTTGGACCCCTTTCATGAAGGGGATTTCAACCTATAATTTAATTCAAGAAGGTGATTGTGTCGGTGTCTGTATCTCAGGTGGGAAAGACAGTATGCTGATGGCTTTATGCTTTAGTATTTTAGTCAAGCATTCTAAGATTCCGTTTACGGTTAAGTATCTGGTGATGGATCCAGGTTATGCACCATCTAATCGCGAACAAATTCAGAAAAATGCGGATGTTCTCGGTTTGGATATTACGATTTTTGATGCCACGATTTTTGATTATGTTGATAAGATTGAAAAGAATCCTTGTTATTTGTGTGCACGGATGCGACGTGGACATTTGTATGAATTTGCGGAGTCTTTAGGGTGTAATAAAATTGCCTTGGGGCATCATTATGATGATGTGATTGAAACGATTGTAATGAATATGTTTTATGGCGGTCAGGTTGGGACGATGATGCCACGATTGAAGTCTACAAGTCATCCAAGTATTGAGTTGATTAGACCGCTTTATTTGGTCCGTGAGGCTTCCATTGTGCGTTGGGTTAATTATACGGGTCTTTCCTTTCTTCAATGCGCCTGTCGCTTTACAGAGCATGAGGATGGCTTAGGTCATGAATCAAAGAGTAAACGTAAAGAGATTAAGACGTGGATTCAAGAGTATAAGAAAATTAATCCATTCATCGAGGCAAATATTTTTAGAAGTGTTGAGAATGTAAATTTAAACAAGGTTATCTCATATTTTGATGATGAGATGTCGCATCATTTCTTAGAGGGATTTAATGAGGGTGATGATTAATCTCAGTCATGGTATGATGTTCTAAAGAATGAGAGGTATTAGGATGTATGATTATTTAAAAGTAAGTCAGGATGCTTCGTTATTTTATATTAAAAACAGTGTCCCAAAACCCCGTGGTGTGGTGGTGATGTGTCATGGATTTACGAATCATTCGGGTGACTACGATGTATATGCCCGATTACTTAATGAACACCAATATTCTGTCTATCGTTATGATATGAGAGGTCATGGTAAGACCAAATCTGAACGTGGTGATATTGATTCGTTTGAGACGTATGTGAAGGACCTTCATACCATTATTCGTTTAGCGACACGTGAGAACATCCACGTTCCCTTGTTTACGCTCGGATTTAGTATGGGTGGTCTGATTTCCGCACTGTATGGTGTTCAATATCCAAATAGTTTAAGTGGGCAAGTGTTTCTAGGCCCTGCCGTTGGATATGTGAGTGCAGTTCGTGGACCAAATAAGCTTGCCTTGAAAGTGATGAATAAGGTTGCGGATGATCTTCTGGTTAAGTTTTCAGGTGATTCTTTAGAACTGAATAATCCAATAAAAAAAGAAGCACTTGAACGTGATTATGCCTTCACCAGTAAAAACCCCTTAAAACTATCTTATTTTACCGTACGGTTTGCGAAAACGGTATTTATAGATGGTGCTGAGACGATAATGTCGCAATTGGATGCTTACCGTTATCCTGCATTTATTGCGCAAGGAGAAGAAGATCCGACCGTTCCCAAGGATGTCTCGGAAACGTTTTTTGAAGAAATTCGTTCTAAGGATAAAACGATTAAACTTTATCCTAATATGAGACATGTATTATATGATGAACCGAATGGATTGGAAGTCATGCAAGACAGTATTGACTGGCTTAATGACCGTACGACTCCTAGAAAATAGCCGTAAAGGCTATTTTTTTTGTGTTTGATGACATATTCATTCACTTAGATAACATATTCAAATTCCTCGTTCGCAAATCGCTTATATTATTTGTGATGAAACGGTGAAATGAGGTATGTTTATGAATCAGGTAAATTTTTGGTCAATCATTGATACAATACGCCAACAAAGTCAGAGTGATGATGCGTTGTTCTATTTTCTATTTGAAAAGGCAACAAAAAAATGCCTGCAACGGATTATCAAGGTTTCACAGACTACTTCTATACGTATGTCCGTATTTTAGAAAAAAGTCTTTGGCCTACCTTGGTCTGCTCTATTGTGAATGACTCAACAGAACAAGCGATGCTTGATGGTTTCTATGCATGGACCATCAGTCAAGGCTATGGGTTTTATAAGCTAATTTTAGCCGCTCCCGATGAGACGTATACCAAAACCCAAGAGATTGGGATGGGGAAGGCATCCATGCCACAACTTTATGATGTCATTGGTACGAATCAAATGATCGATTTATGTGTCGATGATCTGGATTATTATCACCATGAACCTTGGGGTGGTTATGAAACACTTGAAAATGCGTTTAATGATATTAACATTATCCTTCCGCAAACGTGTCACCATCGATCATTTCAAAATAATTTTAATCACACTAAAGAAACGGTGAAAAGAGTCTTGAATGACTGGAATGTGAATTTGAAAATCATGGATGAATTCCCAAACATTGAAAAAGAAGAAACGTTGAATCCTCATATTCGTAGTGAGTATTATGATCTAAATGAGCCAATATCGGAAAATATTGAGTTGCTTACAGCCACGCATTCGTATTTATTTTATTGTGCTGTAGATTTACAAAAACATCGGACACGACTGGTCCGATTCGATTTCAAAACCGGAACCAAAAATGACATCTTCTCAAGTCAAAAAATCGCGAAAATTAAGTATTTAGATGCAGTAGATTATCGCTGTGTGTTTCGGGTTGATTACGGATATGAGAACAGTCATGGGGATGATTGTTATTTAGTATATCGCATCGATTCGAATACAATAGATTATGTTAGTCCTTATTTAGATGGATGTTTGGAACTTCTCGATCAAGCAATTCTCCATAATCATTCTTTATACTTCTCTGGACAGATTGATTCGGTATCCTGTCCTAATATTTATCGCTTTAGTTTGTTGACGCGGTCGACATTTAAAGTTGTATCAGGGGCAGGAATGATGCGTCGTTTTGGGGATAATTTTCTATTTGGATATTGCAGTAAGATGAATCGCACAAATTGTTTTAAGGGAGTTTTTGAATATCAACTTGATGATCAACATCTATTAAAACATGATGCAAATATTTATTACAATATCGCATCAGTCAATGATACTGAATGGTTATTAGGGATGCGAGAAGGAATCTCAGTGTGGCTCAATCAGTATAAAGTTTTAAACCAACAGACATTCCCTTCTCAGTATGAAGATTTATTTCCGATTGCTCATAATGAAGCCATTATTGTGGGATACAAGAAAACTCGTAAAGGGCTTCGTATGGTTTTAATTGACCGTAAATCAAATCGTATGTATGAGCTTGAAAAGGGTGTTGTTTGTCGTTTAATTGATGATGGCTTGGAATGGGTTACCATTGATGCGTTATCGGGAGTTATCAAAGTAAATGAATTTAAAGTATAAAAAAGATCAGAGCTTGGAACTCTGATCTTTTTTATAGAGAAGAACATCAACTTCTTTAATTTGCTTTTTAGTATACAAATACATAAATGAGATTACGATTAGTGGCACTAATAGAAGCAATAAGAGCGTTGTTTTAATGTGTGTAAACATAACTGACTGAAATCCTTCATCAAGATTATTTGAACTGATATCGGAAGGCGAGGAAGTCCACGTAACGTTATTTAAAGATTTGGGAATAACATGAACTCGTTTTTCGGTACCACGTTCTGTTTTAAACAAGACAGTTTCAGACGTATTGCCGTATTCTTTAATTACTGTTGTAATTGGGACTTGAATTCCTGTTTCTTCAATCCAAGCTTGAGCTTTAACGAGTTCGATGAAACGTAAGTCTGTAAGCCGTTCTAAACTTCCACGAGGAATTTTTAAATCTTGAGCATCAATCCCTTCGGTTTCGGGATTGATGATTGCGGGATCAGCGCGTTTTAACGTTTCAGTGTCTTGATTTAAGCCATCTTTGGTAATGGTCATCTCGACGACTTTCCAATAAGGATTGCCTTCAAAATCATGATACTGAAGACGCACCCAATAAGTACCAGGAGCATCGATGTCTTCAATATCAATACTTTCAACCTGTGCTAAGATGGGCGTTAGTTGCATCAAGAAGACCATGAAACATCCAAAGACAGCGATAACTTTACGCATGATGAACGCCTCCATGAAGCGGAAGGGTAATCGTAATTAAAACGGATTCGTCTTCCGTACTTAGGACATAGGTTCCGCCAGCAAGGTAACTGAGATTTTTAATTAAGAAAAGTCCGTTACCACTACTGTATTGATGCGATGCATCCGTTAAGACATTAAATAGAAACTCAGATTTTTTCATGTGTTCAATATTTTGAGGTAATGTTTGATTATGATAAGTCATGATCACAGAAGGACCATCTAACCGAAGTCCGATCGAAACGGTCGTATCATCGGTTGCATAATTTCCAATATTCGACATTAAATTGTGAATTAGAAGTTGGAGTATAACCTTATTGGATTCAATCATTAAGGTATCCGGTGAGTCCAAGTCAATCATGAGATTGCGCTTTGAGAAGTTTTGACCAAAATAACGCAAGGTATCGTAAGTAAGTGATACTAGATCAAATTGAGAGAGGTTATGCTCCAAAGTCATATTGTCCTGGTTGAGGACAGTAAGAACTTCATTAATTCGTTCCATAATTTTTTGACTTTGCTTGATGTTCATGTGGGCTACATCAAGGGTATTGTTTGTATCGTCCACCCCATCAACAATCAGTTCATTCATCATAATCTGTTGATGGATGGGTGTTTTAAGATCATGTACAAAAGACTTCGATACGAGCAGTGTATTGTTTAATCGTTGAAGACCAATCTCTAAATCTTTCTCGAAATCAGTATATCGATGGGATGCTACTGTCATCGCATGATGTATTTGTGTTGAGACATTTGAAAGCGTCTGATCAAAGATATCATCTCGCGGCTGTATTGCTTCAAAATCATATTTTTGAAGCGATGTAAGGGATTTTTTAGCGTAATGCAAGGGTTTAAAGAGTGAATACATAATGAAAAAATAACCGATTGTCATCACAACAAATGAAGCTCCAAGTACAGAAACCTGTTTCGTAAGAAATGGTATTAGATAGGCATCATCTGGAAAGTTATACATCCGTACCAAAAAACGATAACTTGAATCATATGCCTCCATCGAACCTTTTGATTCATAGAGCACGGCCTTAGAAGAAACAGCCCCAAAAAAGTTCTGCTCAGTCAAAACATCTGAAGAATGATAAACGACACGATCATCCTCAAAGACAAGTAAGTCGAGGGGATAGTTCTCCACAAGTTCATCAAAATTCGATTGTTTTGTTAGTGCGAATTCATTAACAGATTCAGTGATTCGTTGTTCCATCTTCTGAACGGTATTTTTTTCTTACTCTTGATAGCGTTTAGGAAAGCTAACGAGATTAAGAATGTATAAATCTATAAGTATGGTATAGGCTAGCGTTAATACAATCCCTACCCATGTACTTCGTTTATGAGGTTTCATTCCACTTATAACCAGCCCCTCTTATCGATACAATGGAATAGATGCCCATTTTTGTTCGTAAATTTTTAAGATGAACATCAACTTTACGGATGTTATGGGCTGTAGGTTCTTCAGCCCATACAGCACGTAGTAAATCTTCACGTAGAACCAATGTATTTTTGTGATTAAGGAAATATTCAAGTAAATTGAATTCGGTCGGGGTAAGCTTGTAAGATACATTTTCTTTATAGACAGTACGATTTCTCAGATCCATCATAATGTTCTCAACACTAGAAGATAAAAAATTAATATGGGTAATGGGTACACTTTCGCGTTCTAAAATATTTGCGATATAGTGCAAAATAACCTTTAAACTTTTTGACTTTTCGATATAGAGATCAGCATGAAGTTTTAGGGATTCAAGTTCTGTATGATTGCTGGGTTTTCCCGTAAGAATAATGGAACGGGTTCCCGGTGCCATTTTTCGTGCAGAGTCAACCAAACGGAGTCCATCAATCACATCCAACTCAAGATCGGTAAGGAGTAGATCGTATTGATTGAGCGCTAAATGTTCCATTGCATCGATTCCACTATAAACACAATCAACTTCGTAGGGTACTTTTAAAAGATGTTCTGTAATAAAGTTAGAGTATTCAACGTCATCTTCTACAAATAATATTTTTTTCATAAATGTCACCTCATTTTTCTGCTTTTATTCTAACTTTATTGAAGAATGTGTAGATGTGAATGTTCTCGAAACACCCATACATGTAATAAAAATTAAAATTATGTATTCTTGAAGGGAAATGTGAACTAAAAATAAAGAATATAAATAGAAATAAAAAAAGATTTGTGTAGATTAATGAGACAAGTGTATACAAATAAATCTTTTTCCATATAGGATAAAACGTCTGATAAGTGCTTATTACGGCTTTTTTAATGATTTGTGTTCAGGGTTATTCATCTTAACTATCTACATAAATCCCGTTTTTATTCAGGACAAATATGCTTTTGTTTATGACAGATATACCTTAAAGAATCGTATTTCTTTTAAGATGCATACATTAGCGCACTGTGGTGTGTAAAAAGGAGGATAAGATATGGCGGGATATAAGAAAAATTTAGTAGCATTTTTATCAACAGTTCTAATGATGTCATCATTTGGAATAGCACTAACATTTGCGATTGAAGCAGATTTTGGGAATGATGACTATAAAGTTGTTGATAAAAAACTAAACCCAACGAATCTTACAGTAGATTTAAATATTAAACTTGAAGATAAGATGAAAGATACTCCAAAGGAGATCTCACACTTATCAAAAAATACAAAAAACGATGATGTGGAGAAAGAGGAATTCTCTCTCTACGCAACGATTCAGAGGATGAGTATGAAATTGAAATTTCAGAAAATGATGACTATGAATTTGAGTTGACGTATTCAAAAGAAGTGAAATCCGCTGAAGCAGATGCTGAAGCGATTAACCGCGAAGAAAAACTTACATTTAATGTAAATGTTAACGAGATTATGGATGCCGAGGAAGAAGCAATTTCCGATGCTCCCGTAGCCAAAGTAGAAGATGTAAAGGCACCGGAAGTTTCTGTAGATACATTGGGAGATGCAGATGTTACATTAGAAGTTGTGGATTATAATCCTTCTGTGGAATGGAAAGCAGGAGAACAACATCAAATTAATGTTAAGGTTGATTTCAAGGATAACAATTCAACACAAGTAAAGAAATTCGAATCAACATTCCAGAAGGTATGGAAGTTGTTTCTTATCCTGTAAAGGGATCACCTGCAAGTGGAACACCAGAATATTCAATGAATGGAACCCTTATTGATGGTGTTATCACCGAATCACAAAAATTAAAACCAAAATACTATGTGTCGTTCAATGGACAAATTGTTTATAAAGTCAGCGATACAACTCAAATTGTTAAGTTGCAACGTATGATTACCGTCAAAGTTGATGAAAAACTATACTAAGGACCAAAAACATTTACAGATGCGATTAAAGTAGAAGCATTTAAAAATGGTGATCTCGCAGATATGAAATCATTTTCTCATACAACAGTAGAGCAGGTTTCTTACCTTTTACGTGCACCGATTTCTAACTTTCATGCTACAGTATCAAAAGGTGATACAGAGACATTGATTATGGGGAATCCTCGTGTAAGTCGTCAAGGGCGTTTTAATCAAACCCGTTTTTCGGTAAAAAATATTACGACAACTATGTTTTATCCAATTGGAACTACTATAGACGACTCACAACTCACTCAAACACTGGTATCAAAAGATGATTCAAATGGAAAAATTGTTTTATCATCAGATAATTTAATGAGTTCAACTACACAATTATTTACGGTTCCTCTAAAACACGGCCATTTAGCAGAAGGCTCTTACGATGCATCGGAACAATCATATTTCGAATTAAAAACATATGATGGAACTGAAGATCCAGAATCCGTATCTTCAATGACGCAAAAAGTGAATCGTATTGCGAAACCTAATGTTCGTGTAATCCCAAATAACGACGGTAAAACCGTAAATGCGGGAGATACAACAACGATGCAATTTAATCTTGGAGAGCAATCCTACTATGATAACAATGCCAACTCATTTGGTGTTATTGATCCAGAATTCTTCTTTATTATTCCGGAAAATACACAAATTGATATGAGCACCCTAAAAATTTGGGCATCAAATAAGACGCTTGGAAGTTCGGACTACACTTCAGAAATTTACACGATTAACGCTACAGGGCAACGTGCTCTGCGTGTGCAAATCTTTGGTGTCTACAGTATGCAGGATAAAGACAGTTACTTACCAGTGCTAACGTATGTTTGATTCAATCTGAATACGAATATTAAATCTGGTGGTATTTACGACTTAAATCAATTAGGATTTTGGAAATTAGATAAAGATTGGACAGTTTCAAATATTTCAGGACAACCTGGATCTGTAGCAGATACCAACGATATCAACAATGATACCGATGTAACAGAACGTATCATGCCTGCAAAAGTAACTCAATTAAATATTATTCCTCGTGAAGAATTGATTATTGATACTTATATCCAACCTAAAGGTGATATTCGTCGTCCTTCATTTGACATCACGAAACCAGAGACAGCCGTTTCATTTACACCGGGTACAGAAGCAACATACACGGTAGACTTATTAAACAATAAAAATGTTTCAATCAACGGATTCTCTGTATACATTCCGGTTCCTAAGGATGGTAATGATTTTGGAAAGAATTTCCAATCAACATCGTTTGCATGGAACATGAAATTAAATGCTGAACCTAAAATTGAGATTTTCGATAAAGATGGTAAAAACATTTCAACGGAAAAAGGTTCAAGTTATAAACTTACTTATTCTACCGATGCAAGCACCGAAGCTAACTATTTAGGTGCTGCCTAGGGAACATCATTTAATCCAAATACAACAATGATTCGTCTTGAAAATACAAGTGGGTCAGTTGAAAGTGGTGAACGTGCCGTTCTTGTTATGGATTATGTTGTCGATGAAACACCTGCAACTGCAATCGGGAAATTAGGTAAGATTAATGACTTTATGCCTTTCTACTCATTTGATGCGGGTACTGTCGGATGGTCTTCGGGATCACGTGTCGGTGCTAACTTAGAAATTGGAGAGATTAAAGGTCTTGTGTTCCTTGATGCAAATAAGAAAGGTATTATGGATGGTTCAGAAGTGGGTCTTGGAAACAAACCTGTAGAACTCTTGAAAAAAGATACAAACGGTGCGTATGTTTCCGTGAAATCCATGAATACCAATGCAGACGGAACGTAAGCTTTTGGTGATCTAGGAAATGGCGATTACCAAGTGAACTTCAATGGCGTTTTAGGAAGCAAACAAATGTTTACAATCAAAGGTCAAGGTACTGATGGTGCTAAAGATTCAGATGTTGATGTGAAAGGACCAAACACCGGTCTTGTATCGTCTATTGATCCAACATCAACACAATCCGGACAAATTACAGTCGGTGTTATTGACTATGATCTTACTGCATTAACCGTTAAATTTGATAAAACATCAGAAACTGTTAAAGCGAAAAAGGAAATTGATTTAGGAACTACAATCACACCTGATTCCTTTAGTTCTATTAAGGAATCAATAACCTTTACTTCAAGTAAAACAAGTGTTGCGATTGTATCGTCTGCAGGACGTGTAACTGGACAATCCGAAGGGACTGCAGATATCACCGTAACGGTTACGGATATTTATGGTAATACCGCAAGTGATACCATTCAAATTACCGTTACAAGTAATACACCTCCAGTGTTAACACTTCAAAAACTCGTAGCAGATGCGGAAATGAATACAACTGTGAAACTTAGTGATTTCATTACAAGTGTAACCGATAAAGAAGATGGTTCAATTGATCCTTCAAATGTTGTGATCACACCAGCAACGCTCGATACATCGGTACTCGGAGCAGTTCAAAATGTAGAGTATACCGTAAAAGATAGTGATGGTAATGAAGTAAAACAAACAATTCAATTCACAACAGTTGATACAACAGCTCCAACTATCGGTTCTGAGACATTGAATGCGATAAGCATCAACAACTCTAAACCATTAACAGAAGCTGAATTCGTAACACTTATAAAATATAGTGTTACGGATAACTCACTCGGAACCGTAACAACAACATCTGATTTTGATACAAAATTAACACAAGCAGTTCAATCAAAACCAGGTAGTGTTACTGTTACAATCAAAGCTACAGATGCTTCAAACAATACTCAAGTATTCCCTGTGTCTGTAACCTTAGTCGATGATGTGAAACCAGTTCTTACAGCTGATTCAAGTTTAGTCTTGAATTCAGAAGATGCCGATCTTAATGAAAGTGCGTTCTTAGGACTTGTGAATGTGAGTGCAACAGATAACAGTGGTGTCGTTACAGTGACTTCGGACTTTGATACAATCGTCCTAGACCAAAACACACCAAATGCAATTGGTATGAATGTTACAATTACCGCAACAGATGGTGTTGGTAATGCGAAAACTGTAACCGTTAAAGTTACAGTTAAGGATACAACAGCTCCAGTCTTAATGGTTGGGAAAAATCTTGTAATTATTGAAAAGACCGATGGTTTAACCTATGCGGATCTTAAACAAGCAATTAATCCAAGTTTTACAGATAATGGAGATATGACCGGTGTTGAAGAAACAACGATTGATTTTGGATCTGTGAAAGGGAATGCGATTGGTCGTTACCAATTCCAAATCCAAGTTACAGATAAAGCAGGATTGGGTTCAAATGTTGAAATCATTACTGTAATTTTTTTTGATAAGTTTGATCCGAATACAAATGAGTCAATGAATGCTCATGACTTCAGTATGAAACTGGAAGACGCTAAGACTGCAGGTTTAACGCAATTAAAACTTGCTGCTGATGCCATTGCATTTAGCTATGCAACCAATCCAGAACAAGCTGTCGCAATTACGGGTTGTACACTATCTCAAGAAGGTGTTAGCGTAACAGACATCAATCAAGTTGGCGATTATATGGTGACATTTACTACAGATGCTGGAACTTCATATGATGTTGTTGCACATATCTTTGATGAAATTGATCCAATCACAAAAGAAGCAATTAATGCGAATGATTTTGATATTCAGTTTGAAGATGTAAACGACGAGAACCTTGTTAAGTATGCGAAAGCGAAAGCATTCTTTGTCGCAAATGGTACACCGAAAGAAATCGAGATTACCAAGGTTACACATGCAATCACTGGAACTGGTGATTACACCGTGAAATTTGAAACAGCACAAGGTACTTCAAAGGAAGTTACGGCACATGTTTACAGTTCTGTAAATATTGAAAATAAAGAAGCAATGAATGCCGATGACTTCGTAATTCAACTCTCTTATGTGAATGAAATTAATGTAAAACAATTATCCGGTTTAGAAGCGTATGACATTAGTGTCAATCCAGCACTTCCGTTGGATTTTGATACAATCACGGTTTCTGAATTACCAACCTCAATTGGTGAACACAACATCACATTTACAACTGTGAAGGGTACAAGCATTACTGTAGTTGCCCATGTCTTTGATGTAATTGATAATGTTAATAAGATTGCGATGAATGCACATGATTTCTCAATGTTGCTTGATGATGTATCAATGGATGCATTGATTGCGAATTCAGGGGTTGAAGCATTTGATGTATCCAATCCAATGCAAATCACACCAATTACTGATATTAAAGTTCTTACAGACCTTCCACAGTCATTAGGTAACCACACAGTTACTTTCGAAGCAACAAATGACCTAGGAAAAACATCTACACTGAGTGTAGAGGCAACCCTCTACAACAACGGTACTGTGGTTCCTGGCGAAGGTGCAATTTACGCAAATAACTTTGAAATTAAAATGAAGAATATGACTAAAGATTCCGTACGTATCGCAGCAGGTGTTACAGCATTTGACGCAACCGGTAATGCAGTTGATGTTAAAGACATCAAACTCGTAAGTGCACTTCCTACAACAGCTGGATTCCATAACTTCATCTTTGAAGCAAATGGTGTTCAAGTTACTGTTCTAGGACACGTTACAGCACGTTATCAAGTTGTTGGACATGACTTAAATATGACAATGGATGAATTCAAGGCATTCAAAGCTAATGGTACGATTGAAAAAGAAATTATCAAACGTGCAGAAGGTAAAGTAATTAACTTGGATACAGGTGAAATTGCAGAACTTGCAAGTGTTGATTACCATACAGCAGATATTACAAAAATTGCTCCTGGTAAATATGATGTGGTCTTGAACTACACAATCGATGGTGACTTTATTGATGAAGAAACACCTTCAACATTTGGCATGAATAAAACAATCAGTAAACATGTTAACTTAAATATTACTGATGATAGTAATTCTGGAAATGGATCGAATAATGGATCAAACAACGGTTCATCGAATGGATCTCAAAATGGTTCAGGAAATGGAACCAACACAGATTCAAATACTTCATCTCTTCCTTCAACAGGTATTGCAGTAGATAGTACACCAGTACTTCTTGCAAGTGGTCTTGTTGTTCTAGGATTTGTCTTAATGCTTATGAATAAAAAGAAGAAAAACGAAGATCAATAAAATGATTAGCGTAATTTTAGAACACCCTTTATAAAGGGTGTTTTTTTATGGAATGAATTGATGATTTTAATCTAGATTTCACGATTGTCATGTAAGATTAAAATAAGAAGGAGGGATTCTATGAATATTGAAAAGAAATGGTTTCAAGATTTAACGAAAGAAGAGTTGTTTGAGATGTATCGCTTACGTATTGATGTTTTTGTGGTTGAACAAGAATGTGCGTATCAAGAAATCGATGATTTTGATTTAACAGCACTTCATGTTTTTGTTCGGGATGATGCAGGCGTTTTAGTCGGTTATGGGCGTGTTTATGACGCGGGTGACTTCAATACCTTCGGACGTGTTTTAATCTTGCCTAAACTGCGTAATCAAGCTCTGGGCTCAATTCTCGTTCAAACGCTAATTGATACCATCAAGACAACTCTCAAAGATAAACCGATACAAATTCATGCAATCGCATCCCTTAAAAACTTTTATGAGAAAAGAGGGTTTAAAGCCATTGGACCCATCGTCGTTGAAGATGGAATTGAGCACATTGATATGGAATATTGTGCTTAGCGATACAAGAATCTGATTTAGCACTTTCTTGCTATTTGACCCATAAAAATCACGATATTTGCATACTGATAATTTGTATATTTGCTAATTTGGTATTTTTCATATTTGAGCATTGCATATTCCTAAAACCTAGCGTATAATAGGAAACATCAACAGGGATTATGTTGAAACACAATGCGCCCGTAGCTCAACTGGATAGAGCACTTGATTACGGCTCAAGAGGTTATGGATTCGACTTCTGTCGGGCGCGCCAAATATTAAATAAAACACCTACTTCCGTAGGTGTTCTTTTTTTATTGGTCCTGATGTCTAAAGAGACGACGATAAATATAGAATAAGAATCGATCGTAATAAGATACAATACGTTTGTTTGAGAGTGTATATAAGATTACACCACACCAACTTAAGACAAGCGCTAGTCTTAGGTAAAGATTATCAAGATTAAATGTTATTGGTGCCATTAAGACAAGAAGATATGTATGAAACATATAGATATTTAAAGAGTTTTTCCCAAAACGTTTAAAGGGTGTCTTACGGTCAGGAACTAGGTTTAATAAAACATAAATACCCATAAATCCAAGACCATAGCGAATTAATGACAAGAGAATGGGGTACCCCATTGTGGAAAAGAGTTCATGATAAGAACGATCTCCCCATAAAAATTCAGCAGGCAAGTTGAGTACGCAGGTGAAGAGGTAGGCTGCAATCATGAGTAATGCGATAACAAGGAATGGATACCGTTTCGGTTGTGACTGTATCTCCTCAACTGTTTGGTGTGAGGTGAAATACCCTGCAAGAAAATAGGGCAAGAAGACAAGAACACGAGACAGGGTTAAATAGTCCCCAAACTCTGTGAAAAGACCTCCGATAACGCCAATAAATAAGCTTAAAGCAAAGATATCTTTGACTTGAAGCAATGATGGTAAAAGTAACTTCCAAATAAACATAGCAAGAAGAAACCACATCGCCCATCCAGGTGTTAGAAAACTAAAAATTGGAAGTGTATCTGAAGTTTGCATTCCAAGTGGCAGCATCTTCAACAAAGCCCAAAGTGTATTAAAAATAAAGAATGGGATAAAGAAGTTGCGAAATGCATCATTACGTCCTTTTTCAATATTCTTAGAAAGATACCCAGCAATGAAGACAAAAGCAGGCATATGAATCATATAAATTAAATTATAAATGAACTGAAGACTTTGAAAATCATGACGTAAAAATTCGAATCCATGTCCGAATACGACCAGCATTATAAGTATTCCCTTGAAATTGTCGATCCAAAGGTATCGTTGTTTAAGTGTAGTCATAAAGCCTCCAATTTCCTCTATAATAACAAGATTCATACCTCAAGTCTATGAAATAGAAAAACTGCCGAAGCAGTTAAACGTGAACTTTATAGACTATTTTAGAGATTGAGGTATTCCCCACAGGATCATATCCCACTTTATGCGCTTCATGTTCAAAGAAAACAACAAACATACCCGGTTTTATATAACCATCTAAGCAATGCTCGATGCTATCGCCAAATAATATATCATGTTCTTCATCATAGTCTGTTTGATAAATAAGTTGATCTTTGTGTGTCATTTTAAAAGATTCAGTACCTTCTAATACGACATGGACATCATAATAAACCCGGTGTAATTCATAAGACTTCTCAGCTTCAAGACCCGTTTTAAAATTTATGAAATTTTTAATTAAGGTCGATGAGGGTTCAGAAAGTGCAGTTTGAATATCCACCAATACTTCATCCAACTTTGTGCTTATTCCAAAGTATAAATGGGCATTACTTATATCGTCATAGATCATATTCAATCCTCCTTAATGCCATCATACACAAAATTTAGACCGAGCTTTTTATTTTTGTGCATTAGTACCATAAACTATGTATTTCATGACATATTACTTCTATATCTACAGTATTTAAGTAAAATATTGATAGGGAAGGAAGTTTAATTCAACATAATAGATTAAAAACACCTTCTCAAATAATAATAGTGAGCATAAAACGTTACCATCAAGCACATCCCCTTGCATATAAATCGGCGGTTGATTTATGTCGTGTATTGATGTTCTTTATGTTCAACCTCTATTCAATCATTCCCAATGCAGAGTTTATCCATTCTTTGCAATTGATTGAATCATCCAAAAAGCACTGTGTCGGACAACGCAGTGCTTTTTTCGCATTATTTGAGTGAATCAACCTGTATATTTGTCTAATTATGAGTTTTACGTTGACAAGTTGGAGAACTGTTTGTACTATAAACAAAAAAGGAGATGATGTGATGAAACGGATTGATTGTCTGGGTGAAATTTGTCCTTACCCAATGCTTTTACTCCAAAAAGAATATGATGCCTTATGTTCTGGAGAGTCTGTTTTATTGATTACAGATCATCATTGTACTTTATCTGCCGTTGGTGTTTATTGTGATGCGCAAGGGTTTCGTTACAGCCCTGATGAGGTAATACCTGGTGTGTGGGAAATTACGATTACCGCAAAACAATAACGAAGCGCAATCAAAATCTTGAGGGGTTCTATGAAAGATTTAGAGAAGAAACAACGTTATGTTTATCTCGCAGCATTGATGATGCTGCTTTTTATTGTATTTGTTAGAGGTGGGGCACGTATTAAAATGAGTCACGATACGTTACGAAAGCCAGCGACGTCTGAATCGGATGTGATTGTGTTTCTGGTTACATCTGATGATACCCTGGATACCATTGCTGAGCGTCTTGAAGGGCAAGGGATAGTCCGTTCAAAAAAGTTTTTCAATAAAACAATCCAACGATCCACAACGCAAAACATTAAGCCAGGAAATTATTTTTTAGATCGTTCATCAACCTATGAGGAACTTGCAAGCCAATTAACCAATCCAGAAAACAAAGTTGGACGCGAAGTTGATATCACATTTCTCCCCAATGATTGGGCTAAAGATTTTGCGTTTAAAATTGGGAACATTACCAACCTCAAAGCAGATGATATTTTGTCGGCTTGGAGTGATCCAGTGTACTTAAAATCCCTAAGCAACGATTATCCGTTTTTAACTGAAGCTGTATTAAACCCCTCGTTAAATGTTGGTTTAGAAGGGTATCTTACCCCTGAAACCTATCGTTTCTTTACTCAAACAACCGTGGATGCGGTTACGCGAAGACTTTTAGACCAAACCCTTGCGTTTTACCAAGAACATAAAGCTTTATTTGAGACTCAAAAACTCAAGATCCATGAAATCTATACACTGGCTTCAATTATTAATTTTGAAACCGAAAATTTTGATGATATGAAACGGGTCTCCGGTGTATTTTATAATCGACTCCAATCGGAAATGCACTTGCAATCCAGTGTTACCGTCTGTTATGCATTGTACGAATATGAAACCTGGCAACAATGTGAAGCCAATACGGATATCGATTCTAAATTTAATACATATCAACATTTAGGACTTCCTATTGGTCCAGTTATGAACCCATCTCAAAATGCACTCTTAGCTGCAATGGAACCGGAAAGACACCAGTATTATTATTTTGTCGGTGATATGAAACATCATGATGTTTATTTTGCGGAAACCTTGTCTGAACATGAGTATAATGTAGAAACGTATGTTGATCCATATCGTTAACCTAAATTCAATACCCCATCTTAAGAAAAGAAAGAAAGTGGTATTTATGGAATTAGGCAATCGATTTTTGATTTTTTTGTCGAGTACCATCAACACAGCAGAAATCACATATGTAAGTAACACAAGGATTAATGATATATAGATTGGTCTAACAAAATATTGATCTGCATCCAACCATTTCGTCAAATCAAAAGATTCACGACCGACCGTAATTAGCATTGGATATATTGACATAAATATTAATGCAGTGTACAAAACTAATAACGTTTTAATTATTGAAATTATTTTCTTCATATTTAATCCCCCTCGGTTACATTTGGAGGAAGGAATCGCAAATCCCGAATACACTCTTCGTTAGGTCAATTAGAGCACCTAAGAAAAAAAAGGAGACGCTTTCATTATGAACTGAACCGAGTTAATCGGACTTCATAAAAAGGCACATCTTGAATTATCCTGTTCTTGAAAGATCAAATTAATATTCGAGAAAAACATTCCCTCTATAATCCAAAAGTATCTTGAATTGAAGTGGATTAATCATGGTAAACGTTTTAAAAAAAGAAAAAGCAGAATTCATCTGCTTTTTTTAACATTTTGTCGCATCTACTTGATCTTCAATATAACGCATAATTTCTAAGTGTTCTTCCATATTTTCGTCTGTAATATTTTTACGGATGAGATGGTACTCTGACATAAACTCAAATCCTTCAAGTTTAATAATTTTAAGTTGTTTATTATAAACTTCTTTTTTAATAGACATGTAAGGCAAGAATGCCAGGCCAAATCCACGCACGGTTGATGTTTTAATGGATTCAGTTGTATCCAATTCATAAGGGATGCGTAATCTTGACTCATCAACATGACATTTCTCAAGTTGTTGGCTGAGTAACTGACGGCACTTCTGGGACTTCTTCAACATCAATACTTGATACTCATAAAGTTCTTCGACCGTTAAGGTATCTGGAACATCTAAATCCGTACTTGCGACCAGGTAGTATGGATCTTGAATTAAAGGACGACAATAAAGGGATTCATCAAGGGGCGTTCCAATGATAAAACCGATGTCTGCCTTTCCTTCTACAATTTGATTCTCAATTTCAATACTGGACGCGGCTTTCATTTCTAAATCATAGGATTCAAAATTTTCTTTAATGCTGTGGATGGTGCAAGGAAGGGCATAAGCATATACAATTGGTGTTGCCATGATATTGATGCGATGATTTTTATCATGTTTAAGGTTTTCGACTTCTTTGATCATTTTATCGTGACATGAAATCAATCGTGTTGCATATTTTAAAACGACTTCGCCTTCATCCGTGAGCGCCACCCCTTTGTGGGTCCGTTCAAAAAGCGTACAGTCAAGGTGGGTTTCCATTGCTTTGATTTGTTGACTCAATGCGGGTTGAGAGATATTCGCAAGCTCCGCAGCACGTGTGATGCTTTTATATTTTGCGACATCTACAAATGCCCGATAAAAACTAATATTCATGAGGATTCTCCTTGTGTAATTTAGATAATTATATCACAAGGCTCTTGATTTGGTTTATCAACCAATAAGTAATTGTTATGGCACAAACAGATTTTTAAGTGTTTTATCAGAAAAGATATAAACCTTGTGAAATGTGTTGTTTTCTAACAAATATTCTCGATCTTAATATCAAATAAACACACTTTTGAGCTAACTTCGGTATAATAAAAGAAAAAGGAGTCTTTATGGAAAAACAACGTTGTGAGTGGGCGAATCGTAATCCCTTAGAAATGATGTATCACGATACAGAATGGGGTCGTAAGTCTGAAGATGATCGCTATTTATTTGAAATGTTGATTTTAGAAGGGATGCAAAGTGGTTTAAGTTGGACCACGATTATTGCGAAACGTGAGGGGATGCGCGAAGCCTTTGCGAATTTCGAACCGGCACGACTTATCCGTTTTACTGAAGAGGATGTAGAACGTCTTGTTTTAAATCCGAATATTATCCGTCACCGTCTTAAAATTCAGGCAGTAATATCCAATGCGCATGCATACTATAAACTAACAGAAATTCATGACAGTCTCGCAAAGTTTTTATGGCATTATGTTGATTACAAACCAATTATCAACCATTACAATGATATGTCAGAAGTTCCTGCATCCACACCACTATCAATTCAAATCAGTAAAGATTTAAAGAAACTGGGATTTAAGTTTGTCGGTCCAACGACAATTTATGCTCTCATGCAAGCTGTGGGCATGGTAGATGATCATTTAGAAGATTGTTTTCTTAAAACACATGAATAATGAAAAAAAGATCCACGTAATCGTGGGTCTTTTTAGGATCCAAAAAAGAAAATTAAGGAAGCAATCATAAAGGCAATTAAAATCCAGTAGATAAGCATCGCTACCACTTGCTTTTTTGTATCGCTCCATTCTTTCGCATCGACGTAGAAAATCGCAATACATCCGATAACAACTTCAAATAGTACTTCTAACATCGTTCCCCTCCCATAATAGATATATTATAAAGCATAGGTTTATGAAATCGTTATCCACTCGATCATTTTTTAGTAAATTTAAGATATGCGTCCAAGGCATTCACGGTCGTTACGGTTAGATTCTGTGGTAATTCATCAAGGGGAAACCAACCCATACCACCCAATGCGTCGGGTTCCATTAAACATGGATTGCCATCGGTAATGTGCGCAAGATATGTTGGTGCAACATAGTGCACGGCTTCTTCAATCAAAATATGATTAGTCGCACACAAAAGCTGATCCAATTGGATCTCTAGATTTAATTCTTCTTTAATTTCGCGTTTTACCGCATCTTCCAAGGTTTCATAGAGTTCAACTTTTCCACCAGGTAAACTCCAGTGATCTTTCTCTGGATTTTTTTTTCGTAAAACAAGCAGGACTTCACCTTCTTGCATAATCATGGCACCTACGCCAACACGGGGTTCATTTTGTATCATCAGGATTTCCTTGTTATTACTTCAAGTATACCGCATCTTAAATTGTTTGTGAGTGAATATCACGAGTTCGGGCAAGGGTAAACGGTGAGAGGGGTACTTTATCCATGCACTCTTTGGTATAATAATAAGAGAACGTTTCAAGCTTACTTGAAATGAATGAGGAGGATCTATGGACTTAAATACAAAAGTAGAATCAGTTTTTGAAGATTATAAACGTGATTTGGAACGCCTTGTATCAATTGCAAGTGTTCTTGACGAAGAAGGTCAAAAACCATTTGGCCAAGAAATTCAAAAAGCACTTGAAGAAGTGTTAGCGATTGCGAAGGAAATGGGCTTTAATACATTTATCGACCCAGAAGGCTATTACGGTTATGCGGAAATTGGTGAAGGCGAGGAAATGTTTGGTGTGTTGGGACACATGGACGTTGTACCTGCCGGAAATCTTGCATCATGGAATACGAATCCTTTTGAATTGGTTGAGAAAGACGGCATGTTGTTTGGACGTGGGACTTCTGATGATAAGGGACCAACTTTAGCCGCTATGTATGCATTAAAAATGTTGTTGGATGAAGGGAAGTCTTTAAACCAACGTGTACGCTTTATTTTTGGTACGGATGAAGAATCCTTGTGGCGTTGTATGAATGCTTATGTTGCGAAGGAAGAACTTCCATCACAAGGATTTACACCGGATTCATCATTCCCATTGATTTATGCGGAAAAAGGTTTGATTGAGTTTACACTAACAACACATCAAATTACCGACATTCAATTTAATGGTGGGGGTGCCTTGAATGCAGTACCTGCTGAGGCATCAACGTCATTTGATCCAGAAGTAGTGAAAGCCTTGGATGAATTGGGTTATCCTTATGAAATTAAGGATGATGTAATTACTGTTACAGGTAAAGCGATGCATGCCCAAGTTGCCGATCAAGGTGAAAATGCAATTACGCATTTAGCTCATGCATTATATACTGCGGGAAAACGCAGTGAAATGATCGATTTTATTGTGGAAAAATGCTTAGATCCAAATGGTAAACTCATCTTTGGTGATGTTTATGATGATGTATCGGGTAAATTAATGCTTAATGTTGGGAAAGTAAGTTTTAAAGAAAACATCCAAGAAATTGGAATTGATATTCGTTTCCCTGTTACGTATCCAAAAGAAGAAGTCGAAACAAATCTTAAGAAAGCAGCACACGCGCATTCTGTTGTCGTGGAATTGTTTGACTATCTAAAATCCATTTATGTGGAAAAAGATTCTGTGTTTATTCAAAGTCTTATGGGTGCATACCAAAGCATTACCGGCGATATGGAATCCGAGCCGAAGACAAGTGGTGGTGCAACCTATGCACGTGCTATGGATAATGTCGTCGCTTTCGGTGCGATTTTACCGGGTGGCTTGAAGACAGAACATCAACCAAACGAATGCATCAGTATCAAAGATATGAAAGTTGCGATGGCAGTTTATGCGCAAGCATTCTTAAATCTTGTGATTCAATAAATAGAAGTTAGTAGGGGAAAATAAAGTATGAGTGAAACAAAAAAACGTTTTAAAATGCCTACGTCTTATACAATCGTGTTCTTTGCCTTAGTTATCACAGCGATATTGAGTTATGTTGTACCTCAATCCGTTTTTGATAAAGAAGCAGGAAGTATTGTATTTAACGCAGCATTTGGTGAACACGGTGAGATTATCCGTGGAGTGGGTCTAAGACCGTTTGGATTTTGGGATGTCTTAATGGCTCCTATTCAAGGATTTCAAGCAGCAAGTGATGTTGCTGTTGGGATCTTATGTGCCGGTGGTTTCTTAAATGTATTAAATCATGTGGGTGCTTTGGATGCGGGTATTGGTCGTATTCTAGAGCGTTTTGAAGGGAATGTCTTAATTGCGGTGATGATGTTTATCTTTGCCGTATTAGGAACATCATTTGGTTTCTGGGAAGAGATTACAGCGTTCTCAGTAGTTATTGTGCCAATGTTTGTTCTTGCAGGATATGATGTAATGACCGGTTTGGGTGTTCTCTTTATTGGGGCAACAATTGGTAATATGTCCAGTCTTGTGAATCCATTTTCAACTGGTGCTGCTGTTGCCGCAATTGGAAATCCAGATCTTACAATTGGATCAGGAATTGTATTACGTTCAATTATCTTTTTATCCCTTTATGTTGTTGGGACGATGTTGATGATTCGTTATGCATCACGAGTTAAAAAGAATCCAGAAAAATCAGTATTAGCTGATTGTGAAGGTGTGAATACACTTGTGGATAAAAATGAATCGCTACCTGAGTTCACGACACAGCGTAAGTGGTCAGCGTTGGTTCTAATATTAATCGTAGTTGTCATCATTCTTGGATACTTCCCTTGGGAAGAAATTGCGGGTGTTGGTGTTGCGAATGCAGTGAATAGTCCATTTACAGCTCTTGCGAAAGTTCCCGTATTGGGATCGATTCTGGGAGCAGGTCATGTTTCAAGACTTGGAACATGGGGCTTTAATGAGTTTGCATTCCTCTTTGTATTGGGTGCATTCTTACTTAAATTTATTAATAAAATGTCTGAGACAGAATTCTTAGATGTATTTATCGATGGAATGAAAGATTTATTTGGTGTTGTGGTTGTACTTGCGATTGCACGTGGGATTGCAATTATTATGGGAAGTTCAAGTGAAGGGATGTCAATCACCTTTATCTATTGGATTTCAGGAGCATTAAGTGCAGTACCAACATGGGTGTTTGGTTTATTTGCGATTGCATCATATGTTCTTATTGGTGTATTCCTTCAATCCACAAGTGGTGTTGCTGGGATTTCAATGCCAATCCTTGGAGCCGTAGCTTCTGCAGTCTTTGCGGCAAGTGCTATTGGGGAATCGGGTGGTCAAATAATCTTAATCAGTGCCTTTGTGGCCGGAATTAACTTTATGGCGGCCATTTACCCAAGTGCAACGCTGATGGGAACTCTAGAATTTGTGAATGTTCCTTATGATAAATATCTTAAATTCACACTTCGCATTTTATCAGTCTTATTAATTGTTGCGGCGGTAATCATATCCGTTGCATCCGCAGTTGGATTTGTAAAATAGAACGAGGAAAATACAATGAACCTAAATTTTAAAAAGTTTACAGCAGAACATATTCCGGCTTATTACACATGGCGTAATGATCCGGAGGTCGCAATTTTTGACCAGTCTCAATTTCTAAGACCGATGTCATTTGAAGAAGTTGAAACATGGAGTCAAATTATGGTTGATGGGATGACTTATGTAATCTGTGATGGGGACAAACCGATTGGAACCTGCGCATTTATGAATCTTGATCAACGTAACCGTCATGCGGAACTTGCGATTGTGATTGGAGACAAAGATTATTGGGGGAAAGGCTATGGGAAACTTATTATGGCTCAACTCATTGAGTGGGGCTTTGAAGGGCTTAATCTCAACCGCCTTTATCTTCATGTGTTTGACTTCAATAAACGTGCCATTGCACTCTATGAGAAAATGGGCTTTGTTGAAGAAGGAAGAATGCGTGAAATGCTTTATCGAAATGGTAAGTATCACGATGTGCTTTGCTATGGTTTATTAAAATCAGAGTTGAAATAAGAAAAGACGCTAGGAATAGCGTCTTTTTTAGTGACTCCGATTGTTTTTCGAGAATGTAAGATAAACTCGAATGTTTAAAAGTAATAGTGATATAAAACATAAGAAGAATAATGGTGGAATGGACCAGGAAGCAAAAATCGTCTTGCTTATAAAATCGTAGTAAATTCCAAATGGTAAAACAAAATGTACGATCAAGGTAATTATAAAGATTATGAAACATAAAGCGACGTGAAGCTTATAATCTCGGTAGAGATCAAATATAGATTCGTGATGCATTGAAATCCCCCCCTTTTACTTCTTACTCTACACTGTCATCTTCGAGAATACGAACGGAAAGTTCAATAATAAACTCTTCTTCAGTTTTAACCGTAATCTCATTTATTAGGAGTTTCTCAAAGAAAGCCTCATCGAGGTTAAAGTGATGTTTATCAGCATATGTGATCATCGCATCATACCCAACGGATAAGGTATCATACGATCCATGATGATAGTAGGTAAGATAGGTTCCACCAGGCTTTTCATAGAGTTCTACATGATCCAAATCTCCGAGTGAAATTGCATACAAGTAATCCAATTCGCGATATCGTTTTTCAAGAATTGCTTGTTTAGACGTAATAGACCCTACGTAATTCGTAAAGGTGATGCCATTATCAATACAAAAATTAACGTATGCCTTAAGAAAACTGTGCGGATCTGAACTCACCGTCTGTCTACTTATAATAAGTGATTCCGGTTCAAGTACTTTGACTTCGCATGCATTAGCGCTTGAATGTGCGGCTAAATCCATTAAATCCAGTGTATGTTTTATGAAACTTTGACTTAGTTTTAATCTCTGGATCTGTTCATCTATTTTTTGATTTCTTTGTGATAGAATATGAGTAAGGTTCTCGGGGGAACGAACGTCCAGATATTCTTTGATATCTGTGAGTGGCATTCCTAAATCTTTAAGGAATGTGATGACAATAAAAGCATAATACTGATGATAGGCATAGTATCGGTAGCCATTTTGATCGGTGAATTCCGGTTTAAATAAATCGATTTCATCGTAGTAAAATAAAACATGTTTCGGTACATGGCATATTTTTGCGAATTGCCCGGTAGAAAGTTTATCCTTTTTTATGCTCATTATGCGTTTTCTCCTTGACTATAAGGTTACCTTATACCTTATTATAGTTCAGTTGCAAAAAAATGTACAGGAGGTAAAACTATGAGATTAATTATTAGATATTTGAAGAAATATAAAATGTTGTTTCTTTTAAATATTGTCGCAATTCTGGCCTTTGCGCTTGTTGAGTTGGGAATACCAACAATCATGGGAACCATGATTAATGAGGGTGTAGGAACACAGAATATGGACTTAATTAAGAGCCAAGGTTTCTTGCTCCTTGGAGTTGCCATTCTTGGAGGTTTGGGGACAATCTTACTTAACTATACGTCGAGTCGTATTGCTACACGTATCACTCGCGATATTCGTAACGATATGTTTGAAAAATCTCAAGAATTTTCACACTCTGAGTATAATGAAATCGGGGTATCATCTTTAATTACACGTGTTTCTAATGATGTATACCAATTACAATTATTTGTTCAAATGTTATTACGTATGGGGCTACATGCTCCCTTTATGATTTTATTCAGTTCGGTAATGATTTATCGTACCAATCAACGTCTTGCACTTGTGATGGCGGGAAGTGTTCCTTTTATCCTTATAGTAGTAGGCATTGTTGGGAAGCTATCCGGACCCTTAAGTCGAAAACAACAAAAACTTATGGATACACTGAATCGTGTAACCCGTGAGAATATAACCGGTGTCCGTGTTATTCGTGCATTCCGTAAGGATAAACACGAAACAGCACGTTTCCAAAAAATTAATAAAGATTATGCGGATGTATCTAAAAAACTATTCCGTGTTATGTCACGGGCAGAACCACTGTTCTTCTTTATCCTAGAATTATCAGTACTAACCATTATGTGGACAGCATCTGGAATGGTTGAAGCAGGAACGCTAGAAGTGGGTTCAATTGTTGCCTTTTTAGAATATCAATTCCATGCTTTATTCTCATTACTCTTATTCTCAGTTGTGTTTATCATGTATCCTCGTGCTGCTGTAAGTGCACGCCGTATTGATGAAATCTTGAATAAAGAACCAATTATTAAGAATCCTGAAAACGGAGTTCATGAAGGATCTGAAGAAACGTCAATTATCTTTGATCATGTTGATTTCGCATATCCAGATGGAGAAGCAAATGTTTTAGAAAATCTAAACTTTAGTGCTAAAAAAGGTGAAACTATAGCTTTTATTGGTTCTACGGGTTCAGGGAAATCCACGCTGATTAATCTTATTGTTCGTTTTTATGATGTGACTAAGGGTCGTGTCTTGGTGAATGGTGTTGATGTTCGTGAATGGGATTTATATTCCTTACGTTATAAGGTAGGGTTTATTCCACAAAAATCACTTCTCTTTAGTGGTAGTATTTCTCAAAATATTCGTTATGGGAAAGAATCTGCAGATGATCATGAAGTTGAAGAGAGTGCAGAACTTGCATCTGCTAAGGACTTCATTGAACAAAAACCGGATAAATATAATGAATGGATTAGCGAAGGTGGATCAAACGTATCTGGTGGACAAAAACAACGCTTAAGCATTGCACGTGCGCTTGTACGTAAACCTGAGATTTATATCTTTGATGATAGTTTCTCAGCGCTTGATTATAAAACGGATGCGTTAATTCGTAAGAATTTAAAAGAAGAAACAAAAGATGCAATTATGTTGGTTGTCGCACAACGAATTAGTTCGATTGTGGATGCAGATCGCATTATCGTGTTGAATGAAGGAAAAATTGTTGGACAAGGGACTCATTTAGAATTAATCAAGAATTGTCCAATTTACATTCAAATTGCAGAGTCTCAATTCAGTGAAAAGGAGATGGCAAAGTATGAAAAGTTATAAAAAACTCTGGCGTTTTCTAAAGCCTTATAAACTCAAACTTACAGGAGCTGTCTTATGTCTTCTTGTGGCGGCAATCTTAACGGCTGCTGCGCCGATGATTGAAGGGTTTGTGACGACTCAGCTTGCAAGTGATGTGAAAGATATCAGTTTAAATGTAGCAGGTGCTCACATTCAGTTTGATGTGATTATTCGCATTATTAGTATTCTATTTGTAATTTATGTTACCAATGCATTATCACGTTTATTTCTTCAATACTTAATTTCAGATGCTATTCAATCAGCAGTTTATGATATGCGTATGGAAGTTAAGAAGAAAATGGAACGACTCCCTGTTAGTTATTTTGATAAACACTCAGCTGGGGATTTAATGGCGCGTATGTCTACGGATATTGAAGCGTTATCGGGTGCACTCCAACAGTCTTTTGCGCAAGTCGTGATGGCTGTACTTGGAATTATTTTTGCGGTCATCCTTATGATTTCCATTGATTTTACAATGGCACTTGTCGGGATCGCAATTATTCCATTAAGTATTCTTGTTGCCCGTTTTATTATGAAACGTTCACAAATACTCTTTACCCGACAACAAGAAGTTTTAGGAAACATGTTCTCGGTAGTTCAAGAGAAATTTACGGGTTTTAATGAAATTAAACTTTATAACTATCAAGAAAATGCGACGGCAGATTTCCGTAAAGCCAATGAAGAATTGTGCGAAAATGGATTTAAAGCAAACTTTTTCTCGGGTTTAATGACACCAAGTGTTTCGATGATTACGTATATTGCGATTGCACTTGCAGTTTACATGGGTGCGATTCGTATTATCGAAGGTGCTATGGCTGTAGGGGCTTTACAAGCTTTTATTCGTTATATCTGGCAAGTTAACCAACCCTTGTCACAAATTACCCAAATGGCTCCAACCATCCAAGCGTCTATTGCGGCGATGGACCGTGTCTTTGAGTATTTAGAAGAACCGGATGATGTTTACGATATCGAAAATCCGATTAAAATTGATAATTATGAGGGATCGGTTTCATTTGAAAATGTTTATTTTGGATACGGTGAAAAACCAGTTATTCAAGATTTATCCGTTGAAATTAAGCCAGGAGAAATGGTTGCGATTGTAGGACCAACAGGCGCTGGGAAAACAACGATTATTAACCTCCTGATGCGTTTCTATGATGTGAATGACGGGTCGATTAAAATTGATGGAATCGACATTCGTGATATGAAACGTGATGATCTTCGTTCACTGTTTGGAATGGTCCTTCAGGACACATGGCTCTTTAGTGGAAAAATTAAAGAAAATATTGCCTACGGTAAACCGGATGCAACCGATGAAGAAATCATCGATGCAGCGAAACGAACCAATGTGCACCACTTTATCACAACCTTACCAAATGGTTATGACATGGTTTTAAATGAAGAGTCCTCAAATATCTCAAATGGAGAAAAACAATTAATTACGATTGCTCGAGCACTGTTAAGTGATCCGAAAATCTTAATTCTTGATGAGGCAACCAGTTCTGTTGATACACGACTTGATGCAATGATTCAAGAAGCGATGGCTGAATTGATGAAAGGTCGCACAAGTTTTGTGATTGCGCATCGACTTTCAACCATTAAAAATGCAGATAAGATTCTTGTTGTTAAAGATGGGAATATTATTGAAATGGGAAATCATGATGACTTGATGGCTAAAGGTGGCTTTTATGCAGATCTTTATAACAGTCAATTTACAGATGACCAAGAATAAGAAATAAATATATAGGCTGTTGACCGTGATGTCAGCAGTCTTTTTTTATGCCTATAAATTATATTTTGCAACAATATAAAAAAAATTTATAGGCATAAAAACGTTGTATTGGTCGGCTTTGCGTTATCGCCCTATAATGGAGTCAAGAAATGATAGCGCTATCATTCTTTGTATATTTATTTTTGATCATCCCGACACCGGGAAGATGTCAAAACATAGAAAGGGCACAATATGACAAAAGTAATAGATTACAAGAAGATTCTAAAGGAAACCAATACGGAGCCGAAGTTGTTCCAAATTATGGACGAGAACGGGAAAATCGTCAATAAAGATTACTTTCCAGAGTTAACTGATGAACAGATGGTTGAAATGATGGAGGTTATGGTTTGGGGACGTGAATACAACAATCGTGTAAGCATCCTGAGCCGACAAGGAATTATCGGAAACCTACCACCAACTGAAGGACAAGAAGCAGCACAACTAATCAGTCAATACGCATTACAAGAGGGAGACTGGTTATTACCAACATATCGTGATGTGCCACCATTGATTCGTCATGGAATTGAAACACGTCAAGCGATGAACTGGTACAACGGTCATACAGATGGATTCGCATACGATCATTCAATCAAAGCATTTCCACCTCAAGTTATTATTGGAGCACAAATTATCCAAGCCGCAGGAGTTGGTTTAGGGCTTAAGAAAAACAAAAAAGAAAATGTCGCAATGACTTATATTGGTGATGGAGGAACATCACAAGGGGACTTCTATGAGGGATTAAACTTTGCAGGTGTTTATGATGCACCCGTTATCTTTATCGCTCAAAATAATGGATTTGGTATTTCAGTACCTCGTAGTTTCCAAACAAAATCCGCAACACTCTCTCAAAAAGGGATTGGGGTTGGAATTGCACATCTCTTTGTAGATGGTATGGATCCTTTCGCAGTTTATGCGGCAACGAAAGCAGCACGTGAGTATGCAGTAGCAGGAAATGGACCCGTACTTCTTGAGTTCTTAACATTCCGTTATGGACCTCATACATTAAGTGATGATCCACGTCGTTACCGTGAAAACGAACTTGTAGATTCATGGTTACCGAAGGATCAATTGATCCGTATGCGTAAATTCTTAACGGAAAAAGGACTTTGGTCTGAAGAACAAGAAGCAGCAATTATTGAGAAAACACAAATTGAAGTTAAAGATGCATTGGATGCATCACGTAAACTTCCAAAACAAAAAATATCAGAATACTTGGCAAATATGTATGAAGTAATGCCACCTTCAATTAAAGAACAATATGATCTTTATGTAGAAAAGGAGAACGCATAAGATGGCTGTTAAAAATATGGTAGAAGCAATTACTGATGGACTTGAAGTAATGCTTGAACATGATGAAAAGGTTTTAATTTTTGGAGAAGATGTTGGGAAAAACGGAGGGGTTTTCCGTGCTACCGATGGTCTTCAAGCAAAATTTGGGGAAGACCGTGTCTTTGATACACCGCTTGCGGAGTCAGGAATCTTGGGACTCTCAATTGGTTTAGGTGTTGAAGGGTTTAGACCGCTACCTGAAATTCAATTCTTTGGATTTATTACAGAAGCGATTGACTCCATTACTAACCAAATGGCTCGTATGCGTTACCGTACTGAAGGTCAATTATTTGCACCGATTACGATTCGTAGTCCTTACGGTGGTGGTGTTGCAACGCCTGAAATTCACTCAGATAGTTATGAGGGGATGATTGCGCAAATGCCAGGAATGCGTGTTGTGGTTCCATCAAATCCTTATGATGCGAAAGGACTTTTAATTTCATCCATTAAAAGTAATGACCCAGTGTTGTTCCTTGAACACTTGAAATTGTATCGTGGTGAGAAGGTAGAAGTACCTGAAGGGATTTATGAAGTACCGCTTGATAAAGCAAATATCGTTCGTGAAGGAACAGATATCTCGATTGTTTCATATGGAGCAATGGTGGTGGAAGCGCGTAAAGCTGCGGATATCCTTGCGGAAGAAGGCATCAGTGTTGAAGTTGTAGACCTTCGTACTATTGCACCTTTAGATATGGAAACAATCGGAACATCTGTTTCAAAAACAGGACGTGTATTGGTTGTTCAAGAAGCGCAACGTATTGCAGGGGTAGCAAGTCATGTTATGTCTGAAATCAGTGAACGTTTCTTCTTAGACCTTGTAGCACCTGTATCACGTGTAACAGCACCGGATACAACATATCCATTGCCACAAATTGAGCAAATTTGGTTACCCAATGCACAGGATATCGTTACATCAGCACGTAAATTAGTTCAAGAATATTAGGAGGAACTCATGAATTATAAATTTAATTTACCCGATCTCGGTGAAGGAATCACCGAAAGTGAAATTTTACTTTGGCATGTTAAAGAGGGGGATGTCATCAAAACAGATGATCCACTCTTTGAAGTCCAAAATGATAAAACAACAATCGAAGTACCATCACCTGTAAAGGGAACCATAAAAAAAGTTCTTGTAGAAGCAGGGGTTGTAGCAAAAGTTGGAGATACTCTCGTTGAAATTGAAGTGGATGCTTCAGATTTACCTAAAGATGCGAAACAAGAAGAAACACCAAGTGTTGAAAAAACGGAAGTGGAAACCAAAGTGGCTCCTGTTGTTAGTCAAGGGAAAGCACGCGCAATTCCATCTGTTCGTAAATATGCACGAGAAAAAGGGATTGATATTGCTCTTGTAACACCAACAGGAAAACATAATACGGTTACAAAAGAAGATATTGATAACTTTACTGGGGAAGTCGTTGCAGAGGTAGCACCAGAAGTAACAACACCAAAAGAAGTTGTGAAAGCTCCGGTACAAACAGTGGGTACAGATGGCTTACGTCGTGAAAAAATGACACCAATGCGTAAAGCAACAATGCAAGCAATGGTTCATTCCACATCATCCATCCCACGTGTTACGGTCTTTACGAATATTAATGTATCGAAGTTGGTGGAACACCGTGATATGTATAAAGACTATGCGAAAGCAGAAGGTGCACGTTTAACGTATACAGCATATTTTGTGAAAGCAGCCGTCACGATGTTGAAGAAATATCCAATCTTTAATGCAATGGTTGATGCGGAAAAAGGTGAAATCATCTACCGTGACGCGATTAATATCGGTGTCGCAACGAATACCGACGCAGGACTCTATGTACCAAACATTAAAAATGCAGATACAAAAAATCTCTTTGAGATTTCAAAAGAAATAGAAACAAATGCACGTTTAGCTCAAGAAGGAAAACTACCAATGGATGCAATGCGTGATGGTTCATTCACAATCACAAATGTTGGTGGAATGTCAGCCGACGGTGTTTATTCAACACCAATTATTAATGCTCCTGAAGTGGGAATTTTAGGAACAGCGAAGATCGAAATGGAACCGTATGTTACGGAAGACATGACTGTCGCAATCGCACCATTTATGAAACTATCCTTTACCTTCGATCACCGTATTATTGATGGTGTTGAAGCACAGCATGCTTTAGATGAACTTAAAAAAGTTCTAAGCGACCCTAATAAGCTTGTATTGGAGGGGTAAGAAATGGTAGTTGGAGATTTCGCGAAACAGGCAGATGTCATTGTTATTGGAAGTGGACCGGGTGGCTATGTCGCAGCCATCCGTGCTGCTCAACTTGGAAAAAAAGTTACTATCATCGAACGTGATGAAATAGGTGGCGCATGTCTTAATGTTGGATGTATTCCTTCAAAAGCTATGATCCATGCAAGCAGTGAATATGCAAAGACACAAACAAAAACACCATTTGGTTTAAGCTATGGTAAAACAAGTTTTGATATGAAACAAGCTAAAGCTTGGAAAGACAAGGAAGTCGTGAAGACTTTGACTTCAGGCATCGGTGCACTCCTAAAGAAAAATAAAGTAGAAATTGTTAAGGGTGAAGCACACTTTATGTCCGAAGATAAAATTCGTGTTGTAAATGACATGGATGTTCAAACATTTTCGTTTAAAGATGTCATCATTGCTACAGGAAGTAGACCGATTGAAATTCCAGGTTTTAAGTTTGGGAAACGAATTTTAGACTCTACAGGAGCGCTAAATCTTGATGAAGTACCAAAATCATTAACCATCGTCGGTGGTGGTTATATTGGCTGTGAACTTGCCGGTGTATTCGCAAATTTAGGAACTGAAGTTACGATCCTTGAAGGGGCACCGAATATTTTACCACTCTTCGAAAAAGATTTAAGTGCACATGTTGTGGATCAATTTAAACAAAAAAATGTCACAATCCATACGAATGTGAAGGCTGAATCGGCTAAAGTTGAAAATGATGCCGTAACAATCACTTACAGTCAAGATGGTAAGTGCGTTACACATCAATCCGAATATGTCTTGGTAACGGTTGGTCGTAGACCCAATACAGATGATTTAGGACTTGAGTATGCAGGGGTCACAGTTGGAGAACGTGGACTTCTTGAAGTAAACGATCAAGGACTTACTAACGTGGCTCATATTTATGCTATCGGTGATATTATCCCGGGTCCTGCGCTTGCACACAAAGCAAGCTACGAAGCGAAAGTGGTTGCGGAAGTTATTGCCGGACAAACAGCTGGATTTGACTATACCGTAATTCCATCAGTAAGTTATACCAATCCTGAAATTGCAGTTGTGGGGATGAATGCGACAGAAGCAAAAGCTCAAGGCATTCAAGCGAAAGCATTTAAATTTCCTTACGCCGCAAATGGTCGTGCATTATCCATGAATGATACTCAAGGATTTGTTCGTCTTACAGTAGAAACTGAAACAGGATTTATTTTAGGGGCTGAAATTGTAGGAGCACAAGCAAGTGAGTTACTTGCGGAACTTACCATGGCGATTGAATCCCAATTAACGGTTGAGGATGTATCGTTAATTATTCATACACATCCGAGTTTATCGGAAATGATAATGGATACAGCAGAATTGGCTCTGGGTTATCCCATCCATCTCTAGAAAGGGACATGATGAAAAAAATATTTGATAAAGGATTCGGAATGAAGATACTAAATGGGGTGGCTATTGGATCTGTTGTTGTGTTGATTCCAGGTGCCTTGCTTAATGAGATTTTTAAAGCACTCTTACCCATTTTTCCACAAGGTCAATTTGTTTTAACGGCAACATCGTTTGGAATGATTTTAATGGGTGTTGTAATTGGTGTGGCTGTTTCGATGATGTTTAAGTTTACACCGATTCAAACCGCATCCGTAGGAATGGCAACCGCATTTGCCTCCGGTGGATGGAAACTTGCGGAAGATGGAACGTTTATGCTTAAAGGCAGTGGTGACATCATTAATATGGCTCTTACTGCTACGTTTGCGGTTATCTTAATTCTTGCGGTTGCAGACAAATTTAAAGCTTATGCCATGTTATTAACACCAACTTTAGTATTAATTGTTGCAGGTGGTTTAGGAATGATTACACTTCCATATGTACAGATGATTACCGGTGCTATGGCACATTTAATCAGTAACCTTCTTCAACTTCAACCGCTTCTCATGTCGATACTTGTATCCATGATCTTTGCGATGATGATTGTATCCCCACTCTCTACAGTTGGGATAGCACTCGCAGTTAACTTATCCGGTGTCGGATCAGCAGCAGCTAATGTGGGAATCTGTGCAGCTGCATTTGGACTTGCGATTACAGGTTGGAAATCGAATGAACTTGGAACAAAAATTGCTTTAATGTTAGGTTCGCCAAAAATGGCAATGCCTAATGTTATGAAAAAACCGAAGATTATGATTCCAGTTTTATGTAATGCCGCCTTAAGTGCTATTGTGGTTGTTTTACTTAACCAACAAGGAACTCCAATGTCAGCAGGTTTTGGGATTAGTGGACTTATTGGACCCATCAATGCGATTAACCTTGCAGGTGGATGGACTTTAGGTAACATCCTCAATGCCGTGCTTGCTTTTATGGTAATGCCGATTGGACTTGCGATTGTATTTAGAAAAGTCTTTACGGAAGTAAAACCGATTGTCGCAGTGGATGATTATCATATTGAGGTACAATAAATGAAAAATTTTGTAGAATTGGAGGCACGTTTAGTACGAGAACGCATGACGCAAAAGCGTCTTGCGCTTGTATGTGCGGATGAAGTGAATACGCTCGAAGCAGTTATCGATATGGAAGAACGTGGGTATATAAAACCAATTCTTCTGGGAAACAAAGAAGCAATTCAAGACGTAATTCGTGAAAACAATCTTGCGGTGAATTATGAAATTATTCATTGTGACAAACCTCGTGAAGCCGCTCAAAAAGCAGTTGCACTTGCGAAAGCAGGAGAAGTTGATCTCATCATGAAAGGTTTAATTCAAACCAGCGATTTATTATCCGCGGTTGTAAAACGCGAAACAGGGATTCGCGAGCAAAAAGTGCTGTCACATGTTGCGCTTGTGGAAATCCCATTCAAAGAAACAATGTATATTATGAGTGATGGGGGCATGATCCCAACGCCTAATTTTGATCAAAAGATAGGAATCATCGAAAACAGTATTCAACTTGCTCATGCTTTAGGGATTGAAGAACCTAAAGTAGCATTGTTGGATGCTGCAGAGCATACGAATCCTCATATTCAATCTTCCGTTGATTCAGAAACCTTAAGTCAACGTGAATGGGAACATGCAATTGTGGAAGGACCGATATCTTTAGATCTTGCAGTATCGAAACATGCCGCAGAGATTAAAAAATGGGATGGTCGTATCCAAGGTGATGCCAACATTCTTATTACCCCAGATATTATAAGTGGAAATATTTTGGGTAAAGTTGGAACACTATTCACCGATGGAAAGATGGCGGGTGTAATTCAAGGTGCGAAAGTACCAATAATCCTTACATCTCGCGGTTCAAATCGTGATGAAAAAATCAACTCAATCTTACTTGCGTGTTCGATTGCGAAAGGAGACTTATAATGTATATTCTAGCCATCAATCCTGGAGCGAGCTCAACAAAATTCGCGTTATTTAATGACGAAGAAGAATTAATGCGTGACGACCTAAAAATACCTTTAGAAAAAGTAGAAGGTTATCACAAATTAGAGGATCAATTGGAAGATCGTTATGCTTCAATTTATGATGCATTGGTTGAACATGGTTTTGATCCTAAAAAAATAGAAATTGCAGTGGGTCGTGGTGGTATTTTACCACCCGTTGAAGCTGGAGCAATTGCAGTTACAGACACACTCATTGATTATCTCTTACATAAAGCCGAAGTCATTCACCCCGCAAACCTCGGTGCTTCGATCGCTCAGAAATTTGTAGATCAAGCAGAAAACTGTACGGCGTATATTTACGATCCGATCTCCGTCGATCAAATGGATCCGATAGCGCGTATATCCGGGTTAAAGGGTATTGAACGAAAAAGCATTGGACACATGTTAAATTCGCGTGCTGTTGCCATAGAACACGCGAAATCCCTTCAAACTCCTTATAACAAACTCAACATGATTGTTGTCCATGCTGGAAGTGGTATTACTGTCACAGCACACAAACAAGGTCGTATGATTGATCTAGTTGGTGATGATGAAGGTGCCTTTTCACCTGAACGAAGTGGTGGTTTACCCTTACGCCCCTTTATGAATCTATGCTATAATAATGACAAGGAAGCGGTTACAAAACTAACCCGTCATCAAGGTGGTCTTATCTCATATTTTGAGACCAACGATGTCCGAAGTGTCGAAGCAATGATTGAAGAGGGTCATGATGAAGCAGCGCTCGTTTTAGAAGCAATGGCTTATCAAATTGCGAAAAGTATCGGTACGCTAAGTACTGTTCTTGAAGGCAAGGTTGATAGTATCGTGATCAGTGGGGGATTTGCACGTTCGAATCGAATGATGAATTGGATTGAAGAACGTGTATCGTTTATTGCACCGGTTGCGATATATCCGGGAGAATTTGAACTTGAAGCACTTGCTTCGGGAGGATTAAGAGCATTTCATAAACTCGAAACCACTCATTATTTCGAATAGAATTAAGAGGTAACTATGGAAATTAGAGAGTTGAAATACTTTATTGCTGTTATTGAAGCAGGGAGTTTTACTGCTGCCGCAAAAACCTTACACATGACACAACCTGCCCTCAGTTGGAACATCAAACAACTGGAAGCAAAACTTGAGACTCAGCTCATAGAGCGTACTCAAACCGGAGTCAGTGTAACGGAAAGCGGCCAAGTGTTTTACGATGGTGCGAAAGATGTTGTTGCACATCTCAATCGCTTGGATCGATTAATGAAGTCTGAAGCACAACGCATCCGCCGTAAAATTCGATTTGGACTTACCATCCTTTCTTCCATCAACTATATGGATCAATTCCAAGGATATGTCGGCAAATATCCACAAGTAGAATTAAATTTTGTGCAACGTGGTTCTAAGGAAATTCAAGACATGCTCATCCAAGATAAATTGGATGCTGCTTTAATTTCAGAACCTATTTACTACTCAAAACTTGAAGAAAATGCAAAGCGTTTGGAAGGGTATTACTATGATGTTGGTGTGGTGGTCGCTAAAGATCATCCGCTTGCTAACCGTGAACGCCTAACGCTTCGAGATATTATGACGGAATCTTTTGCACTAGTCTCAGATGCTTATGCAATTGGTCAAGAAGTACCGCGTCGTTGCAAAGAACTCGGGTTTATACCTGCAATCAATTATCGTAATGATAACTGGGAAGTAGTATTGGAACATGTCGCTGCATATGGTTCTGTTACAATTCTTCCAGTAGATCTCCAACATATCATTGCACGTGATGATGTGGAGTGGATTGAGTTGGATGACGAGATCAGTCGTTTTCATCTACAACTTGTAATTAATTACGATAAAACAAACGTGGATGAGTATGCAATATTTCAAAATTTATATGAAGAACTGATGGTGAATCATTAAAAATATAATCCCAATCTTAGTAATAAGTTGGGATTTGTTCTTTAATCATGAAAGTCGGGCTTTAATAGTGGGATTTTTCGCTATGAATGAAGAGATTTACTCATAAAACTTAGTAAAATAACCGATTTCAACTATCTTTCAATGAAGGAGTGAAAAAATATGTTATGGTGAGTGCGTATTGAAACATATAATGATTTGATGCAATAGATTTTTTTTATTAAAAGGAAAAGAGGTAAAAAATGAAATATGCCAAATTAGTCATCAATCGAGTACTTATGATTTTAATCGTATTAGTGCTTTTGATTACAAGTTTTTCAAAGAACGGATTCTATACAGTTTCAGCAAATGAACAGGAAGAACTGTTTCCTTTTAGAGGGAATAAACTCCAAAATCCTTATTTGAGATATGGCCCAAGTGATACATCAATACCGAATTGGGTTATCAGTTCGACAAATAATATACTTTCTGGTGAAAAAAGAGGTACAATAAGTAAAACCTCAAAAAATGGATTTAGGGATATCGGTATGCCTAACTATCTCGTGGGGACTCAAAATAATTCGGATACATCCACGTTTAAATCTAAATCATATAGAACATCAGAATCATCATCAAATGCAGCCGCCGCATTTATGTTGTTTGGACAGACCATGAAACTACAAGCTAACCGTGAGTATTATTTTAGAGCGGAAATAAAAAGTTCTAATGGTAATAATGACGGGGTTTTAAATATATATCCTGGCGATCGAACTTCGGGTCCAAATGTACTTGCTTCGCAAAAATACAGTGTTGGTAATAAGATGATGATTGTGAGTCTTCCTTTTACACCAACAGGCGATGGAAATGTCACGGTTTCGTTACGTCATTTTGCAAACGCAAAGCAAGATACACATTTAGAAATACATCGTATGGGATTTTTCCTGAAGGATGATTATTTAATTCAAGAAGAAGCTCATGCATTGTTTAATGACAGTGAATTTAAAGAACTTGTCGGTAAAGATACTGCTGAGATACAAAAAAACATTGATGCAATTCGTTCTAAGATTACAGCGTCAGACAATCCATATGCCGAAGATGTCAAAGAATATGTAAATGGATTACTTAATAAAGCACAAACATTGTTAGATCAAGCTAAAAGTATCGAAGCGTCGATTAAGGATACTTACGAAAATTTTGATGAAAAGGTTTTAAAAGGAGACGTAACTCAAGATACAATTGACGAACTCAAAAAAAGAATTGAAGAAGTTTCAAGTCCCGGACTTAAAGAGAAACTAAACAATGATTTAAAGGAAGTTGAACGTGTTTATGATTTACAAGTGTTAAAACCAGTTCTAAAAGAAGAACTTGAAAAGAAAGCAAACGACGCAATCAAAGAAATTGAAGACTTAAAAAATGTACCAGAGTCTGAAAAGCAAGAAAAAATTGAAGCAATTCAAAAAGAATTAGAGAATGTTAAGAAGGTCATCGATGATGCGAAAACGCGTGAAGATGCTACGGATGCAAAGGATACTTCTTCAGGAAATATTGATAAAATTATTAGCGATGTAAGCCTTGTAGATCGTAAAAACGAATCAAAATCGGAACTTGATAAAAAAGCTGAAGATGCTAAGAAAGAAATTGATGCGTTACCAAACTTAACAGAAGATGAAAAGCAAAAAGCTAAAGATGCGATTGATCAAAAAACAAAAGATGGTAAAGATGCAATTGATCAAAGCACGACACCCAAAGATGTCGAAGATGCAAAAAACACGACCGATACATCGGTAAAAGAAACTGTTGATCAAAGTGTCTTACAGGATGCTAAAAATAAAGCGAAAAAAGATTTAGAAGCGAAAGCTGATGAAACGAAAAAATCGATTGATGCACTACCTGGAATTTCCCAAGAGGCTAAAGATAAAGCCAAAGGTGAAATTGAAAATGCGTTGAATAAAGGGCTTGAAGGGGTAGAATCCGGCGAATCTGTTGATGTTATTAATCAAGTAGTAACGGATACAAAAACTGAGATGAATGCAATAAAAGATGCAATCATTAAAGAAAACGATGATACCATTAATGCACTAATCAATGATAAAAAAGCCATCTTGAACGCTGAAGCAGAGAAAGCGAAAGAAACAATCGATAAACTTGAAAATGTATCACAAACTGAAAAAGATGACGCGAAGAAAGCAATAGATAGAGCGGTTACAGAAGCTTCAAATGAACTGGATAAAGCAACAACACCTTCAGATATTGATTCGATTTATAACCAAGGAAAAGGTATTATTGATAAAGTTGTTATAAAAACAGAACTTGCTGATGCTAAAATTGATGCAATTAATGTATTACAGAAGAAATCTGAAGCAGTCCGTGATGCGATTAATTCGATGGAATCATTAACAGATGATGATAAAAATGCCGCAAATAATGAAATAAATCAAACGTTAGAACAATCTATACAACGTATTAATCAAACTCAAGATGTTAATGTTTTACCTGAAAATCTACAAATAGGTATGGACGAGCTTGATGCGCTATTGGTCAAGTATGAACAAATAAATTCTGATAAATTTAATAATCAAAAGGAAAATTTAAAAACAGAACTTGATAAAAAAGCTGAAGATGCTAAGAAAGAAATTGATACGTTACCAAACTTAACAGAAGATGAAAAGCAAAAAGCTAAAGATGCGATTGATCAAAAAACAAAAGATGGTAAAGATGCAATTGATCAAGGCACGACACCCAAAGATGTCGAAGATGCAAAAAACACGACTGATACATCGGTAAAAGAAACTGTAGATCAAAGTAACTTGCTGGATGCAAAAAATAAAGCGAAAAAAGATTTAGAAGCGAAAGCTGATGAAACGAAAAACGCGATTGATGCACTACCTGGAGTTTCCCAAGAAGCAAAAGATAAAGCTAAGGGTGAAATTGATGACGCTCTAAATAAAGGAATTGAAAATATTGCATCGGGTAAGAGTGTAGAAGATGTTAATAATGCTGTTTCCGAAACAAAAACGGAGATGGATGCAATAAAAGATGCGATTACTAAGGAAAATAATGATAGTATCGATGCATCAATTAACGATAAAAAATCACATCTTGATGCTGAAGCGAAAAAAGCCAAAGAGGTAATCGATAAACTCGAAAACTTATCACAGACCGAAAAAGATGATGCCAAAAAATTGATTGATGAAACGGTCAGTGACACATCAAAAGAACTTGATAAAGCAACAACACCTTCAGATATCAATACAATTTACAATCAAGGTAAAACTGATATTGGAAATGTTGTTATAAAAGCAGAACTTGATGATGCGAAAACAAAAGCAATTAAAGATTTAAATGATAAAGCTGAAGAAGTTTGTAAACTCATTGCTGATAAACCGGCATTATCAGATCAACAACGTAGCGATGCAAATGATGAAATTAATAAGACACTTGCAGAAGCAATTAAACGTATTGAAGATACAACGGTTATTAACGAAGTTCCTGACAACTTAAAAACAGGAATTGATGAATTAGATGCAATTGAACAAAAATATGAAGCAAAAAATAATGAAAATTTAGATAAGAAAAAAGAAGATTCTAAATCTGATTTAGACAAGAAAGCTGAAGATGCTAAGAAAGAAATTGATAAGTTACCTAACTTAACAGATGATGAAAAGCAAAAAGCCAAAGATGATATTGATCAAAAAAATCAAGATGGAAAAGATGCGATTGATCAGTCAAACGATCCAAAAGAAATTGACAAAGTGATTGATACGACGGATAAAGGAATCAACGATATTGTTGAGGACAACAAACTTCTTGATACAAAAAACAAAGCAAAAAATGACCTCGATAAAAAAGATGAAGATGCTAAGAAAGAAATTGATAAGTTGCCAAACTTAACAGAAGATGAAAAGCAAAAAGCTAAAGATGATGTTGATCAAAAAACAAAAGAAGGTAAAGATGCAATTGATCAAGGTACAACACCAAAAGATGTTGAAGATGCAAAAAACACAACAGATACTGCGGTGAAAGACATTGTAGATCAAAGCACATTACAAGATGCAAAAAATAAAGCGAAAAAAGATTTAGAAGCGAAAGCTGATGAAACGAAAAACGCGATTGATGCACTTCCTGGTCTTTCTCAAGAAATTAAAGATAAAGCCAAAGGTGAGATCGATAACGCTCTAAATAATGGACTTGAAAATATTGAAACAGGTAAGTCTATCGAAGATGTTAATAAAGTTGTTTCCGAAACAAAAACAGAGATGGACGCAATTAAAGATGCACTCATTAAAGAAAATTTCGAGTCACTTGAAAAACTTAAAGATGATAAAAAAGCAAATTTAAATGCTGAAGCTGAGAAAGCTAAAGAAACAATCGATAAACTTGAAAACTTATCACAAGCTGACAAAGACAAAGCGAAGAAAGTTATTGACCAAACGGTCAATGATGCTTCAAAAGAACTTGATAAAGCAACAACACCTTCAGATATCAACACAATTTACAATCAAGGTAAAACAGATATAGGAAATGTTGTGGTAAAAGCAGAACTTGATGATGCCAAAATTAAAGCCGTTGCCGATTTAAAAGCTAAAGCGGATGAAGTTCGAAAACAAATTGCAGATAAACCGTCACTTTCAAATCAACAACGCAAAGAAGCAAATGATGAAATTAATAAAACACTTACGGATGCAATTAAGCGTATTGAAGACACAACTGTGATTACTGATGTTCCTGAAAATTTAAAAACAGGAATTGATGAATTAGATGCAATTGAACAAAAATATGAAGCAAAAAATAATGAAAATTTAGATAAGAAAAAAGAAGATTCTAAATCTGATTTAGACAAAAAAGCTGAAGATGCTAAGAAAGAAATTGATAAGTTACCTAACTTAACAGATGATGAAAAGCAAAAAGCCAAAGATGATATTGATCAAAAAAATCAAGATGGAAAAGATGCGATTGATCAGTCAAACGATCCAAAAGAAATTGACAAAGTGATTGATACGACGGATAAAGGAATCAACGACATTGTTGACGACAACAAACTTCTTGATACAAAAAATAAAGCGAAAGATGATCTCGATAAAAAAGCTGAGGATGCTAAAAAAGAAATCGATAAGTTACCAAACTTAACGGATGATGAAAAGCAAAAAGCTAAAGATGAGATTGATCAAAAAACAAAAGATGGTAAAGATGCAATTGATCAGGGTTCGACACCAAAAGATGTTGAAAATGCAAAAAATACAACGGATACTGCGGTGAAAGATATTGTAGATCAAAGCACATTACAAGATGCAAAGAATAAAGCGAAAAAAGATTTAGAAACAAAAGCTGATGAAACGAAAAAAGCGATTGATGCACTTCCGGGACTTTCCCAAGAAGCAAAAGATAAAGCTAAGGCAATGATTGACTCAATTCTCAAAAAAGGCTACCAAAGTATAGATTCCAGTGATTATCTTTATGAAATCGAACGATATGTTCAAAATTCAATAAAAGATATGCATAAAGTGCTTGAATCACTAAATAAAAAAGAGAGTGATCTCGGACCTTTAGGTGTAAATGATTCCCATACACCTGCTATAGGAGCTCTAATAGCTATATTTGGTTTGGCTTTCACTTTATTTGATCGAAAAAAGTATTTTTTTAAAAAATAACTATGTAAAAACTTATTACGTTTATTAATAATTATAGTTTTTCATTGAACATAAAAAAGAACCTCATAAACCCAAAGAACTAGGTTAGCGCGCCAGTTCCAGAATTTGGATTGAGGTTCTTTTTTATACATATTAATTTTAAGGAAGGTAGGCTAATATATATTTAACGATATATTAAATCCTTTATTAATTTGGTTGAGATGACATTCCTATTATTAGAAAACCACGAATTAGTATTGGTAAAAGTTATTTGTGTTTGTTACGGAATGAACTTGGAGACATACATTCCACATTTTTAAAAAATTGCGAGAAATAGGACGGAGATCGAAAACCAACAATATCTGATATTTGTGTAATGGATAAGTCGGTATTTACAAGCAGCTTTTTAGCCTCAATCATACGTTTTCGTAAGAGATAATCAATTGGAGAGAGTCCGGTTTGTTCTTTGAAGATATGTGATAGATAAAATTTGTTCAGAAACGTCAGTGATGCAAGATGATCAAGCGTAATGTTTTCACGATAATGAAGATTGAGGTAATGTTCTAAAAAGATACAATCTTTGTTTTCGCCTCCAGTTGATGTTTCAACATCCAAAAGTGATGTAGTTCGACGCATTGTATTTAAAACTAATACACGAAGAAGGTTTTCCACAATAAGTTCAGACATTTCATCGTGTGTTTTGCCAGCCTCCAAAATAGCCTTAATATAAAAAAGAATTTCGTGTTTGTAATCTTCGTAATTATGGATTGAAACGCCAGGGTGTGCATTTTGTTCAGTGTAGAATTCGACACCATCAATCCCTAAAACGATATATTCTAATCCACCTTCAGCGTCACTGCATTCCGTGTGCAAAACATTTGGATTAATGATGATTAGGTCATCAGCTTGTATGGGGAGTTTAAGGTTGTCTGCAAAGCGAAAGTATCCGCTTCCCCGTACAACATACATCAACTCTGCAAACGGATGAGAGTGAAGCGTTGAATGCCAATCTGAATCAAAGCGCGAACTATCGATATAGAGTAATTTTAGTCGGTTAAGACGTTTTGTGAGATCATGTTTCGTTTCCATAAGAACCCCCTACAGTAATTAAAGTATATTATTTATTTAGAAATTAAACAAGATATTATAAGATAGTAACAATATCACGATTGCTTTAATTCCTTATGTATTGTCATAATAATGACATAGGAGGTATGTTATGAAAATACTGAATCAATTTCAACTGGATGGGGACATTGTAAGTTGTGAGCTCTATGGAAATGGGCATATAAATGACACTTATCGGGTTGAGATACTAAACGATGTGTATATTTTGCAAAGAATTAATACACATGTATTCAAGAAACCAGAGTTGTTGATGGAGAATATAGGTCGGGTGACACGATTTATTCAAGATAAAATAAATAAACAAGGAGGGGATTCCTCAAGAGAATCGCTTACGTTAATACCTACATTAGACCAAAGTGATTATGCAGTGGATGAAGGTGGTAACTACTGGCGTGTGTATCGTTTTATACAAAATACTATTTCGTATGATCTTGTTTTAGAAGTGAAAGATTTTTATGAAAGTGGTCGTGCATTTGGAAATTTTCAATATATGTTATCAGACTTTCCTGTGTCATCATTGCACAGTACAATCGAAAATTTTCATCATACACCTAGACGATTCGAGCAGTTTAAAAAAGCAGTAAGTAACGATGTGATGAATCGTAGCCGTACGTGTGAAGCCGAGATTCAGTTTATCTTAGAACGAGAATCGTTTATGAATACACTATGGGATTTATATGATAAGGGTTCATTGAAACTAAAAGTTACCCATAATGACACAAAGCTGAATAATGTTTTATTAGATGCGGATAGTGGTGAGGGAGTTTGTGTCATTGATTTGGATACCGTTATGCCAGGATTTGCCTTAGATGACTTTGGGGATTCGATTCGATTTGGGGCCTCCACAGCACTTGAAGATGAACGTGATTTAAGCAAGGTTCACTTTGATCTCGATCTATACCGTGCTTATGTAGAGGGTTTTGTTGAAGGAGCTAACGGAAGTCTAACGAATTTAGAAATAGAACTGTTTCCGGTAGGAGCGAAAATGATGACCTTAGAATGTGGTATGCGTTTTTTAACAGATTATCTTGAAGGGGACGTTTACTTCAAAACGACGGATTCAATGCATAACTTAGCTCGAACACGAACACAGCTTAAATTGGTAAGTGATATGGAAGATTCATGGACGGATATGCAAGCCATCGCGAGTGCATATTGCTTATAATATAAATCAAACTATGAAAAATCATAAAAAATTTATAAACAGCAAGATATCATAAGTTAAGAACAATATCATGAAAGATTAAACGCTTACATTAATCTATAATAAGAGTATCAGGGAGGAACTTTAAATGAAAAAAATGTTAGTAATTTGCCTTACTGCATTGCTTATCCTAACCGGATGTGGAGAAAAAAAAGATGCTACATCCAATGAGGATAAAGTTTTAAAAGTAGCGGGATTAAACAGCGGATACGGTACTGAAGGCTTTAAGAAAGTTGTGGAAGCTTTTGAAGAAGCAAAAGGTGACGGTACTAAAGTAGAATTAGTACTTGAAAAAAACATCGCAGAAGTACTACGTCCACAAATTCAATCAGGGGATGTTCCCGATGTGATTTACCTTGCGATTGGTTCAGAAGGTAAACTTACAGATACAATGATTTCGGAAAAGAAAATTATGGATATTTCCGATATTATGGATATGAATGTGTTTGGAGAATCCGTAAAACTAAAGGACAAAATTAATGTCGGTGTTCAAAACACGATGCGTACAAGTCCATATGGAGATGGAAAGACCTATCTAGCACCTGTATTTTATGCTCCAACAGGACTCTTCTATAACCAAACGTTATTTACAGAAAAAGGATGGACCGTTCCAGAAACATGGGAAGAAATGTTTGCTTTAGGGGATCTTGCGAAAGCGGAAGACATCGCATTATTTACCTATCCAACAACAGGATATTTTGATGCATTTTTCTCATCAGTCTTAAATAATATGGTAGGTCCTGAAAAATTTGAAAAACTTATGAATTATGATCTTGAAACATGGAAAGATCCACAAGTTAAAGAGACCTTTGATTTAGTTGGAAAACTTCTAACATATACACATCCGGATACTGTTGCTCAAGCGAACGGCGAAGGATTTACGAAGAACCAACAACTAATCTTAGATAGTAAAGCACTCTTTATTCCAAACGGTACCTGGTTAGCAGGAGAAATGGAAAAAGCACCTCGTGCTGAAGGATTTAAGTGGGGCTTAACAACAGCGCCCGTTCGTACAAAGGGTGATGCTACTTATGCAACCACCTTTGCGGAAGAAATGTATATTCCAGAAGGTGCGAAGAATGTGGACTTAGCAAAAGAATTCTTAACCTTTGTTTATTCTGATAAAGCCGTTGAACTCTTTGCGAATAATGGAAATGCAATTCAACCGGTTAAAGGTTCATCGGACTTGATTACTGATCAACAAACAAAAGATTTCTATGCCATTTATGGTCGTGGTGTTATTGCTTCATCCGTTGGATTTGCAGCGAAAGATCCAGTAGAAGGTGTTGATTTAACATCTGGTGATGGAATCTTATACGGAACCGTTAATGACATTGTATCGGGCCAAAAAACAGCAGATCAATGGTATCAAGAAGTTCTTGATGCAGTTTCAAAATATCAATAATTAACAATAAAGTATTTGATGTTTAAGGAGCGATGACATACGTGTTATCGCTCTTCTATTAAGAAGCCTTGAAATGGAGTGGGAATATGAATAAGAAAAAGGCAAAAAGACGGTTTGTAATTGGATGCTTAACCCCAGCACTCGTACTAATTGGAATCTTTATGGTTTATCCGACGATAAATATCTTTATGATGTCGCTTTTTAAATGGGGTGGATTATCCAGTACTAAAACCTTTGTAGGATTAAATAACTTTAAGATATTATTCCAAGATCTAAAATTTATTCAAGCAGTTCAAAATTCCATCTTACTCATTGTCATTGTGACAATTGTGACGTTTGGATTTGCAGTTGTGTTTGCGAACATTCTTGTGCGTGAAAATGTAAAAGGAAAAGGATTCTTTAGAGTTATCTTCTATATTCCTAACATTCTATCCGTAGCAATTATTTCCGCAATCTTCGCACAAATCTATGCTGTCGATCAAGGTGGTTTGTTGAATAGTGTTATTCGAATATTTAAACCGGAAACATGGAAAAACATTCAATTTCTAGGTGATCCAAATATTGTCTTGTATGCGGTAGCAGGGGCAATGATATGGCAAGCGATTGGTTATTACATGGTAATGTATATGGCAAGTATTAGCAGTATTCCAGAGCATTTGTATGAGTCTACGAAAATTGAAGGGGCATCCCGAACCCGTCAATTCTTCCAAATCACACTACCATTAATATGGTCGAATCTACGGACTACACTAACGTTCTTTATTATTAGTACTATTAACATGAGTTTCTTATTTGTAAAGGTACTTACAAGTGGTGGACCTGGTGGATCCAGTGAAGTATTCTTGAGTTATTTATACAAACAAGCATACGATAATGCTTCGTATGGATATGGAATGGCGATTGGGGTCATGATTTTCTTATTTTCCTTTGCACTATCTGCAATTGTAAATAAGATTACAGAGCGTGATCCAATCCAAATGTAGGAGGATCTATGAAAAAACATAAGAGCATGAGTGCTGAAAAAGCATATAAGTTATTTATTTATGTTGTCCTAATCGCATTAACCATTTCCATAATCGTACCAATCGGTTGGGTATTTCTGGCATCACTTAAAGAACCATCAGAGTTTTTTATGAATCCATGGAAATTCCCGCAGAATCCGAACTTCAATAACTTTGTGGTTGCATTTAAAGAAGCTAAGATGGGTGACTACTTCCTTAATTCTGTTTATGTAACGGTTTTAGGAATCGTTCTTCTTTTGATTACGGCACTACCAGCGGCCTATGTCTTAGCGCGATTTGATTTTAAATTTAAGAAACAAATTAATGGTTTGTTTATGGCCGGCCTATTTATTAACGTAAACTATATTGTGATACCCATATTCTTAATGCTTTTAAAGTGGAATGAAAGCAGTAAATCACTTTTAAATATGAGTTTATTTATAAACAATCGATTCATGTTAGCAGTAGTTTATGCAGCCACTGCACTTCCATTTACGGTTTATCTGTTATCCGGATATTTTAAAACACTACCGAAGGCATTTGAAGAAGCAGCATCAATTGATGGATGTACGTACTTTCAAACGATGACAAAAATTATGATTCCAATGGCAAAACCAAGTATTGTAACGGTGATTCTCTTTAATTTTTTATCATTTTGGAATGAGTATATTATTGCATTAACCTTAATGCCAGGTGCTCAAAAAACATTACCTGTTGGATTAATAAACTTACAACAGGCAGCAAGAGGGGCTGCAAACCCTGGACCGCTTTATGCGGGGTTGGTAATTGTAATGTTACCAACACTTATCTTATATATATTTGTACAAAGCAAGCTCACTCAAGGGATGACCTTGGGTGGTGTTAAAGACTAGGAGATTAATATGAAAAAGAATAAAGGCCGTGTAACACTCCCAAGTGAAAACAACTTCCTTGAAGAAACCAAGGATTTAATGGAGCGTTGGGGTGCAGATGCCTTGCGTGATAGTGATGGAACCAAATTGGATAAAGATTTAAAAAATCTTGATGCGAAAATCTATACAACGTATTTTGTAGCCCGAGGTCAAAATGAATTTGCGCTACAACATATAACGGAGGCGCAACAGATTTTCTTGATGAGTGATTACCATCTTGCTATCAAAACAGAACTTGAAATTCCATTTATGACAGGATATCTGCGTGAACAACTTACTCCAGACTATGATCATGATCCTAAAGTTTGGTGGCAAGTTATTGATCGAACACGTAATGAAGTGGTTGATGTTTCGAAATGGGAGGTTGATTCAAAACGTGATGTTGTCGTGATAAAGGATACTGAGCCGTTCCATGAGTATACCGTTAATTTTCTTTCTTATATGATTTGGGATCCAACTCAAATGTACAACTACATCACAAACGACTGGAAAGATCGTGAGAAAGAGATTCCTTTCGATGTTCGACAACCACACTCTCAAAAATTTATGTTGGACACACTGAAAGACTTTCTAGAAACCAATCCCAAAACCGATGTGATTCGTTTTACGACGTTTTACTATCACTTTACTTTGTGCTTTAATGATCAACGAAAAGAAAAATTCGTGGACTGGTTTGGATATGGATCGAGTGTTTCTCCCCGTGCTTTAGAGGCGTTTGAAAAAGCGAAAGGCTATCGTCTCACCGCTGAAGACTTTATCCAAAATGGATATTATAATTCGACATTCTGCATGCCAACTCAAACATATAAAGATTATATTGATTTCCAACAACAATTTGTCGCTCAGCAAGCTAAAGCAATGGTTGATTTGGTGCATTCATACGGTAAAGAAGCCATGATGTTTTTAGGTGATAACTGGATTGGGGTTGAACCGTATGGAGCGTATTTCCATACAATAGGACTGGATGCAGTAGTGGGGAGTGTTGGCGGTGGGATGACGCTTCGACTTATTTCCGATATTCCTCATGTAAAATATACGGAAGGACGTTTTTTACCGTATTTCTTCCCTGATACATTCTTTGAGGGCAATGATGATGCAATTTTAAAAGAAGCAAATGACAATTGGATATCTGCACGTCGGGCATTAATGAGAAGTCCGCTTAATCGTATTGGTTACGGAGGATATCCAAGCCTTGCTTATAAATTTCCTAAGTTTGTCGATTATATTGCTAAAACTGCTGATGAATTTAGAGGAATCATTGATAAAATAGAAGATGTAAAACCGATGACTAAAGCAACAATTGGAATTATGAGTGCTTGGGGATCTCTTCGTAGTTGGCAAAACTTTATGGTTGCGCATGCATTACACTATAAACAAATTTACTCTTATATTGGAATTTTAGAGTCGCTCAGTGGTATGGATGTGGATGTTCGTTTTTTAAGTTTTGATGAGATTAAATCGGGTATACCAAGTGAAATTGATGTACTCATTAATGCAGGGGATGCGAAAACATCATTTTCAGGCGATGTTGTCTGGAGTAATCCAGCATTTGTAGCGATGATTCGAAAGTGGGTTTACGAAGGACATGGTTTTATCGGTGTTGGGGAACCGAGTGCTTTTGAAAAAGGAGGACATTTCTTCCAACTTCATGACGTTCTAGGTGTAGACAAGGAACTCGGGTTTACCTTGTCCACCGATAAGTATTTTAAAGAGGTGCTTTCAGATCATTTTATTACTCATGATCTTGAGAATGACTTTAATTATGGGGAAGCTATAAATAATGTGTATGCTCGAACTGCGGATACTGAAATAATTAAGATGGATAATGAGAATGTAACCATCGCAGCTAAATCATTTGGCAGAGGTCGTGGTGTGTATCTTTCAGGACTTCCATACAGTTTTGAAAACACACGTATTCTATATCGATCAATTTTTTATGCGATGAATAAAGAAAATCAAATGAAACGTTACTTCGCTTCCAATATACACTGTGAAGTGAATGTTTATCCACGATCAGTAGCATTATTGAATAATACGCATGAAACGCAAAAAACGATATTCTATGATGGTTTAGGTAAAGGGCAAGAGATAACCCTTGAGCCATCGGAAATTAAGTGGGGTGAACGCAATGAAGAAACTGTTGAATGGTCTTATTAATGTAGGTGTGTTTATCTTGGGGATTTGGATGGTAATTCATTTCCAAAAAACCATTTCAATGCAATCATTATTCATGATGATTATTGGTTTGGGAATGTTACTGTATTTGCTCTATCGATATAATAAACGTTTTCTTTAGAGTATTAAAATAACACCTGATGAGACAGGTGTTATTTTGGTCTAGAATAGGACTTTAGAAGGATAAAATATGGAATCTATAAATGAAATAGTTAAAGCATTTTGTTTGAGTGGACATGTAAAAGAAATTGTTCCATTTGGAAATGGACATATTAATGATACTTATCGCGTAGTTTGCACCCAGGGAAGCTATGTTTTACAGAGAATTAATCATGAAATATTTTTAGACCCGAATGGACTTATCGACAATATTGAAAAAGTAACAAAACACATTCGTCAAAAAGTAATAAAACGTGGTGGTGATCCAAGTCGTGAGGTTTTAAATCTCATACCAACAATTCATGATAATTATGTTTTTAAGAGTGAAATGGGTGATTTTTGGCGTGCTTATAATTTGATAGAAAATTCGAAATCATTAGAACGTGTTGAAAATAGTGAGGATTTTTATCGAAGTGGTGTTGCCTTTGGATCGTTCCAGAAAGATTTAGAAGATTTTCCGGTTGAATCGTTAAATCTGACGATTCAAGATTTCCACAATACACCCAAACGATACGAGGATTTCATTAAATCGATTGAAATAAACAAATCAGGTCGAAAACATTTAGTATCTGAAGAAATTAAATTCGTGCTTAAATATCGAGACTTTGCAGAAACTTTATGGAATTACTATAATCAAGGACTTTTACCACTGAAGGTAACACATAATGATACGAAACTTAATAATGTTCTTCTGGATAGAGATTCAAATGAGGTGTTGTGTGTTGTGGACTTAGATACGGTTATGCCAGGGTTTTCTTTGGATGATTTTGGGGATTCGATTCGATTTGGTGCAAGCACTGCATTGGAGGATGAGAAAGACCTGTCGAAAGTGCACTTAAGCATCCCTTATTATGAGGCATATGTGGACGGTTTCATTACTGGTGCTGATGGAAGTTTGTCTGATTTAGAAATACAACTCTTTCCAGAAGGTGCCAAAATGATGACACTTGAATGTGGCTTGCGTTTTCTTAAAGATTATATTGATGGAGATACTTACTTCAAAACAAATTATCCAGATCACAATCTAGTAAGGGCACGTACACAGTTTAAATTAGTGCGAGAGATGGAAAATTCATGGGACACGCTCAAAAAAATTAGTGAGGACCGTCTAAAAGTGTAATTATGAAACTTCTAACTGAAAACTATGAATTTTAGGTGATATCGGTTACAATGTTTACTATATAAAAAGAAGGTGACATAATGATACGATTGGCTACGCCCGATGATTTAGAGGCAATTCGTTTGATTGCTTCGATTACATGGAAAGAAGCGTATAAGGATTTAATCCCACTGGATATTATTAATCGTTTTATTGAAGATGCTTATTCGCCCACAGTCCTTGAGCGCCGAATTGAAACGACAAAGCTTGTGGTAGCAGTTCAAGATGATTATATTGTTGGATTTGGAAACTATGAGATTCGTGACAATGATTTATATATTGTTGCATTGTACGTACTCCCCACACATCAACGTGCAGGTGTAGGATCGGAATTACTTTCATATATTGAGAAGAATGTTCCAGATTCTATTAATCAAGCATATGTTGATGTAGAAAATGGTAATGTTAGCGCAGAGTCATTTTATAAGAAATATGGATTTGTCCAAAAAATATGTATTCCAGATACACTGTACGGTTACCCACTCAAAACTTTACGTATGGTTTATGAAGTAAAACGTTGATGATTCAACGTTTTTTTTATGAACTTTTGAATACAACCATGCTATGCCAATAACCAATGAAATAATCATCTTTGAAGCAAGGTGGTAGAAAAGGATATTTGTGTGTATCTTGATTAATGGCAAAAAAATGAATTGTGAAAAAAGTGAGGATGTTAATGACAAATACTGTAATTATAGAGTGAAAACACCACGAACAAATAAAACACCTTGTTATGACAAAGAAAGCGAAGTTTGAGCAAAAGGGTCTAATAACACGATAAAAACTAAGATTTTATCGATATAAAATAAACATATTATGAAAATCAAAGCAAATACTTAGAATTGATTCTACTTCTATGTTATCTTGTTAGAGCGTGCTTACGGAATGGGGAGGGGAGTTAAATAAACGCAACACTTTAGTATGGATAAGAAAAGGAGTATTTTATGATGAAAAAAAATAAACTATTAAACAAGATCATGACAGTTGCATTAACATTTGTCTTGCTCGTTACAAGTATTTCAATGAATCCAAATTATACAATATCTGCACAAGAGACAGAGGAATTGTTTCCATTCCGAGGCAATAAATTACAAAACCCCTATCTACGATACGGTATTACTGATAAGACTATACCCAATTGGAAAATTACGTCCACAAATAATGTATATGGTGGAGAACAACAAGGTGTAATAAACACGAAAGTGGTTGATGGTTTCAGAGATGTCGGGAAACCTAATTATTTAATCGGTGAAAAAAACAATACTGACCAAACTGTATTTAAATCAAAATCAACAAAAGAAGCAAGTGCAACAACTGCGGAAAATGTTGCATTTATGTTGTTTGGACAAACCGTCCAACTTCAAGCCGGATATGAGTATTACTTCCGAGCAGAACTTAAAAGTTCAAAAAGTACTAATAAAGGGGTATTAAACATTTATCCAAATTCTGCTACTTCAGGAGGGAATGTACTACGTTCTCAAGCTTTTGAAGTTTCAAATAAAATGCAGATTGTAAGTGTACCATTTACGGCTGAAGGTAATGGGGAAGTAACGGTCTCTTTACGTCATTTTGCGAATAAAGACAAAAATACAAACCTAGAAATTCATCGTATGGGATTCTTTTTGAAAGATGACTATTTAATTCAAGAAGATACACATGCATTGTTTAATGATAGTGAGTTTACTGAGTTGGTTGGGAAAGATACCAAAGAAATTCAAAAAAATATTGATGCAATCCGAGCTAAAATTACTGCATCAGGAAACCCTTATGCAAGTGATGTTAAAGCATATGTAAACGACTTACTTGATAAGGCTCAAGCATTATTAGATCATGCAAAAGGAATTGAAAAAGCGATTAAGGATACTTTTGAAAACTTTGATGAAAAAGTATTAAAAGGCGATGTAACTCAAAACACAATCGATGAACTGAAAAACAACATTGGTGAAGTATCAAGTCCTGGACTTAAAGAAAAACTAACTAATGATTTAAAAGAAGTTGAACGTGTTTATGAATTGCAAGAGTTAAAACCAGTTCTAAAAGAAGAACTTGAAAAGAAAGCAAATGACGCAATCAAAAAAATTGAAGACTTAAAAAATGTACCAGAGTCTGAAAAGAAAGAAAAAATTGAAGCTATTCAAAAAGAATTAGAAACTGGGAAGAAGGCTATCGATGACGCGAAGACGCGTGAAGATGCTACGGATGCAAAGGATACATCTGTTGGAAACATTGATAAAATTGTAAGCGATGTAACTCTTGTCGATCGTAAAAACGACTCAAAATCTGATCTTGATAAAAAAGCTAAAGATGCTAAGAATGAAATCGATAAGTTACCAAATTTAACGGATGATGAAAAGCAAAAAGCTAAAGATGACATTGATCAAAAAACTCAAGATGGAAAAGACGCAATTGATCAAGGAACGACACCAAAAGATGTTGAAGATGCAAAAAACACAACGGATACAGCGGTGAAAGAAATTGTTGATCAAAGTAAATTACAGGATGCAAAAAATAAAGCGAAAAAAGATTTAGAAGCAAAAGCCGATGAAACGAAAAAAGCGATTGATGCGCTTCCTGGAATTTCCCAAGAGTCGAAAGATAAAGCTAAAAACGAGATCGATAATGCACTAAATAAAGGTCTTGAAAATATTGAAAAAGGTAAATCTATTGAAGATGTTACTAAAGTAGTAACAGAAACTTCAAAAGAAATGGATGCTATTAAAGATGCACTCATTAAAGAAAACAATGATACAATCGATGCTTTAATTAATGATAAAAAGTCAAGTCTTGATGCAGAAGCAAAAAAAGCAAAAGAAACAATCGATAAACTCGAAAACTTATCGCAAGACGAAAAAGATGAAGCAAAGAAAGTAATTGATAAAACTGTTAATGATGCTTCAAAAGAACTTGATAAAGCAACAACACCATCAGATATCGACTCAATTTATAATCAAGGTAAAGATGATATTAGTAATGTTGTTGTAAAAGCAGAGCTTGATGATGCAAAGACGAAAGCTATAGCTGATTTAAATGGTAAAGCTGAAGAAGTCCGAAAACAAATTGCTGATAAACCGTCACTTTCAAATCAACAACGTAAAGAAGCAAATGACGAGATTAACAAAACTCTCGCAGATGCAATTAAGCGTATTGAAGATACTGCGGTTATAACGGAGATTCCTGAGAACTTAAAAACAGGTATCGATGAATTAGATGCAATTGAAAAAAAATACGAAACGAAAAGCACAGGCAATTTAGACAAGAAAAAAGAAGATTCTAAATCAGAGCTTGATAAAAAGGCTGAAGATGCTAAAAAAGAAATCGATAAGTTACCAAACTTAACAGATGATGAAAAGCAAAAAGCCAAAGATGATATCGATCAAAAAAATCAAGACGGAAAAGATGCAATTGATAACTCAAACGATCCTAAAGACATTGAAAAAGTTGTCGATACAACTGATAAAGGGATTAAGGACATCGTTGAAGACAATGTGCTTCTAGATACTAAAAATAAAGCTAAAGACGATCTTGATAAAAAAGCTGAAGATGCTAAGAAAAAAATCGATAAGTTACCAAACTTAACGGATGATGAAAAGCAAAAAGCTAAAGATGACATTGATCAAAAAACACAAGATGGAAAAGATGCAATTGATCAAGGAACGACACCAAAAGATGTTGAAGATGCAAAAAATACAACGGATACAGCGGTGAAAGAAATTGTTGATCAAAGTACATTACAGGATGCAAAAAATAAAGCGAAAAAAGATTTAGAAGCAAAAGCCGATGAAACGAAAAAAGCGATTGATGCACTTCCTGGTCTTTCCCAAGAAGTAAAAGACAAAGCTAAGGCTGAAATCGATAATGCATTAAATAAAGGTCTTGAAAACGTAGAACTGGGTACGTCAACTGAAGCAATTAATAAAGTTGTAACAGACACAAAAACCGAAATGGACGCTATTAAAGATGCGCTCGTTAAAGAAAATTTCGAAACGCTTGAAAAACTTAAAGATGACAAGAAAGCAAGTTTAAACGCAGAAGCTGAAAAGGCAAAAGAAAAAATCGATAAACTTGAAAACTTATCACAAAACGAAAAAGATAAAGCGAAAAAAGAAATTGATAAAACCGTTAATGACGCTTCTAAAGCTCTAGATAAAGCAACAACGCCATCAGACATCGACTCAATTTATAATCAAGGTAAAGATGATATTAGTAAAGTTGTTGTTAAAGCAGAGCTTGATGATGCAAAAATCAAGGCTATTGCAGATTTAAAAGCAAAAGCAGAAGAAGTTCGTAAACAAATTGCTGATAAACCGTCACTTTCAAATCAACAACGTAAAGAAGCAAATGACGAGATTAACAAAACTCTTGCAGATGCAATTAAGCGTATTGAAGATACTGCGGTTATAACGGAGATTCCTGAGAACTTAAAAACAGGTATTGATGAGTTAGATGCAATTGAAAAAAAATACGAAGCGAAAAACACAGGCAATTTAGATAAGAAAAAAGAAGATTCTAAATCAGAGCTTGATAAAAAAGCTGAAGATGCTAAAAAAGAAATCGATAAGTTACCAAACCTAACGGATGAAGAAAAAACCAAAGCTAAAGATGATATTGATCAAAAAAATCAAGACAGCAAAGATGCAATTGATAACTCAAACGATCCTAAAGAAATTGAGGACGTGATCGATACAACCGATAAAGGGATTAATGAGATTGTTGATGACAACAAGCTTCTCGATTCCAAGAATGAAGCTAAAGATGATCTCGATAAGAAGGCTGAAGAAGCTAAAAAAGAAATTGATTCGTTACCAAACTTAACGGATGAAGAGAAAACCAAAGCTAAAGATGATATCGATCAAAAAAATCAAGAAGGAAAAGATGCAATTGATCAATCAAAAGATTCTAAGGAAATTGAAAAAGTGATTGATACAACGGATAAAGGAATCAATGATATTGTTGATGATAATAAACTTCTCGATTCCAAGAATAAAGCTAAAGACGATCTTGATAAAAAAGCTGAAGATGCAAAGAAAGAAATCGATAAGTTACCAAACTTAACAGATGATGAAAAGCAGAAAGCAAAAGATGATATTGATCAAAAAACTCAAGATGGTAAAGACGCAATTGATCAAGGTACGACACCAAAAGATGTTGAAGATGCGAAAAATACAACAGACAAAGCAGTGAAAGACATTGTTGATCAAAGCACGTTACAAGATGCAAAAAACAAAGCTAAAAAAGATTTAGAAGCGAAAGCAGATGAAACTAAAAAAGCGATTGATGCATTACCGGGACTAACTCAAGACGAAAAAACTAAAGCTAAAGCCGAAGTAGATAAAGTCTTAAAAGAAGGTCTTGATTCAATTGACTCTAGTTCGAAAATTGATAAGATAAATAAATCTTTAAATTATTCAATTAATGAGATGGACAAAATTGTTAAGAATTTAATGAAACCACAACCGGTTCTTCCTGCAGCTGGAATTACTGCAAGCAGTATACGTTTATACGGACTACTATTGAGCCTTGTTGGTATGTTAATCTTTGTGATTCAAACAAAGAAAAATCGTTATAATAACTAAATAATTTAATATAAAATGTATTAATAGCCGAAACTCATTACTTTAACTGAGTTTCGGTTTTTTTTATGAATTTCAAACTCTTTATTAGCAACTTTCAACATTTTAAGTGTGTAAAATATCGTACAATATCACCCAAAACACTTTGACACCCATAGGTGCATTTGTTATTATTAATACATAAAGGGAGTAGAAGCCTATTCTTTAGGTCCACAGTTTCGTCAACACGACTTTAGAGTCCGGAACGTGTATAAATTCGAGACTTTATCCAAGTTTTTTTAGGCACGGATAGGGTCTTTTTATTTTACTTACTATCCAATGTATAAGGAGGAAGCCTGTGAAAGATACAAAATGGTATGCAAAGTCACTTGAAGAAGTGGCAGCAAAGACGGATATCGTCAACGGATTAACGGATGCGCAAATTGAGGCATCACGTGAGAAATATGGGATGAATAAATTGGCTGAAGCAAAGGGACGTAGTTTTATGATGCGTCTATTGGATCAGTTTAAAGACGTAACAATCATTATTTTACTTGTTGCTGCTTTAATTAGTGGTATTGTGGGGGAACATGCAGATGCGATTTTAATTTTCGCAATCGTAGCATTGAACGCACTTATTGGAATGATTCAAGAAGACAAAGCTGAGAAGTCCCTTAAAGCACTTCAAGATATGTCTACCCCAACCGCAAAAGTTATTCGCGGCGGTGAAGAACAAACAATTAATTCGAATGATGTTGTTGTTGGAGATTTGATTGTAATGGATGCAGGGGATTTAGTACCTGCCGATTTACGAATTGTCCAATCAAATTCATTAACAGTACAAGAAGCGTCATTAACGGGAGAATCTGTACCTGTTGAAAAACATGCAGATGTTGTCTGTGCTGAAGATGCGGTCTTAGGAGATCGTAAAAATATGGCATATTCATCCGGAATGGTGAGTTATGGTCGTGGGCAAGGCGTTGTCGTTGCTGTCGGTATGGACACTGAAGTAGGTAAGATTGCTACGATGCTAACCGAAACAAAATCAGATCCGACACCACTGCAACAACAATTAAATCAACTGGGTAAAATCCTAGGCGTTGGAGCGATTATTGCTTGTGGAATTATTCTCCTTGTTGGTGTATTGAATAATCATGATTTCTTACAAATGTTCTTAACAGCGGTTTCTCTAGCGGTCGCAGTTGTTCCTGAAAGTTTACCGGCTGTTGCTACAATTGTTTTAGCACTTGGTGTTCAACGTTTAGTTGAACGTCATGCAATCGTTCGTAATTTACCATCTGTTGAAACGCTTGGTTCCGCAACGGTTATCTGTTCAGATAAAACGGGTACTTTAACACAAAATGTTATGACGGTAAAAGAATATTGGACTGAAAGTGAAGTGAATGAATTATCACGTGGTTTATTACTCTGTAATGATGCACGTAAGGTCGATGGAAATTGGCTTGGAGACCCAACTGAGACAGCACTATCTGCATGGGCAGAAGCGCTTGACCTTGATGCTGTTGGCTTGATTCAAAAGCATACACGATTAAATGAGGTTCCTTTTGATTCAGGACGTAAACGTATGAGTACCATTAATGATATTGATGGGGATGCTACAGTATTTGTAAAAGGTGGCGTTGATGAAGTTCTTGCCGTTGTAACACAATACCAAGATGAAAATGGTGTTCGTGCAATTACTCAAGAAGATATTGAACGCATTCAAAAAAATAATCAAGAAATGGGTGTCAAGGCACTACGCGTTCTTGCACTTGCTAAAAAATCTGTTTCAAATACAGACTTAGAAGCAACCGAAATTGAAAGTGAACTAACATTTGTTGGATTGGTAGGGATGATCGACCCTCCACGTCCCGAAGTTACAGAAGCAATTAAAACAAGTAAAAAAGCGGGTATTCGCGTCGTAATGATCACGGGTGACCATGCTGTTACCGCATCTGCAATTGGTCGTGAAATTGGACTCCTTGAGGATGGACAACGTGTTATTTCTGGAAAAGAATTAGATGCAATGACGGATGATGAATTGTTCGAACAAGTTCAACATATTGGCGTGTATGCACGTGTTTCTCCAGAACATAAAATGCGCATTATTTCCGCTTGGAAACGTCATGGTGATATCGTGGCGATGACAGGTGATGGTGTTAACGATGCGCCTGCCCTAAAACGTGCTGACATCGGTGCAGCAATGGGTATTGTTGGAACGGAAGTTGCTAAAGGTGCAGCGGACATGGTTCTTACAGATGATAACTTTGCTACAGTAGTAACTGCAATTGGTGAAGGTCGTCGTATTAAAGATAATATTATGAAAGCAATCTCTTACTTACTATCATGTAATGTTGGAGAATTGTTACTGTTATTAATTGCGGTACTCCTTGACTGGGATGCACCCCTTCTACCAATTCACTTATTATGGATTAACCTTGTAACGGATAGTCTTCCAGCATTAGCACTTGGTGTTGATGGTGCAGAAGATGGTATTATGGAACGTCAACCAGATCGCACAGGTTCACTTATCAGTAAATCAATGCTTTGGCGTATTGGGTACCAAGGTGCTGTTGTAGGGGGCGTTGCACTCTTTGCTTACATGTACGGTGCAGGGCGTCTATGGGCTGTTGGTGATACTGAAACAGGTACGACAATGGCATTTATCGTATTAGCATTCTCACAATTAATCCATTCCTACAGTATTCATTCAAGTGAAAAATCAGTATTCACATCATTCTGGAAAAATAAATACCTCATCATGGCAACGCTCATTAATGGGCTCATGATTCTTGCGGTATTATTCATTCCAGTTCTAAACGATTTATTTAAACTTGGAACACTTGATGGACATCACTGGATGATTGTGATTGTGTTGATGTTTGTACCAATGGTTATCGTTGAAATTATGAAACTACTTAAACTTAACGGTAAACATTAATTATATTGAATAACCAAAGAGAGGAATATCCTCTCTTTTTTTTATGGAGATAAGACGAGTTTCACCTTTAAATAGAAGGGTCTATGTTATAATAGGCCTATAAAAAAGGGGATGGGTTTTTGATATGCACATAACGAAAATCTTTAATAATAACTGTGTCGCTACATTTATCGATGGAGAAGACATGGTTGTTACGGGTTCAGGAATCGGTTTCCAACACAAAATAGGAGACGAAATTGATGCTTCGCGCATCGAAAAAATGTTTAAAGTGGTAAGTGATAGCCAAGACGACTTTGAACAACTTCTTAATAAAATACCAGTGGATTATTTTGAAGCCACGCGAGCGATTGTGGAATATGCTCATTCTGTTTTGGATATATCACTGAGTGATACGATAAACGTGGCACTTACAGATCATATCTACTATGCAGTACTCAGATCAAAAGAGGATGTTGAATTGCCGGGACTTTTTACGGAAGAAATTAAAATGTATTATCCTGATGAATTTAAAGTTGGCACATGGGCTTTGAATTATATTAATAAACGCTTCGAGGTAACACTTCCTGAAGATGAAATCGGCTATCTCGTAATTCACATCGTTAATGCAAGTAATGGGAATATATCGCATCAAGCTCAAAATACCATGATGTTTCTAAAGGATGTTATGGCGATTGTTCAGAGTGAATTGGGTATCGAGATGAATAGCAGTCAACCTGCATATACACGTCTTGCAACGCACTTAAAATATCTCGCCCAACGAATTATTGGGAATCAAAGTTCCAACCATCCATTTGATGAAAGCATTGGTGAACTTAATTTATTTATTGCAGCGAAGTTAAAAAAGTATAACGACTGTGTCGCAAAGATTAACCAATACGTTCACACACGATTTGATTATGAACTCTCAATGGATGAACGCATGTATCTTGCAATACATCTTTACCAAATTATGAAGAATGAAAAAAACCGGTAGCGATGCCGGTTTTTTTATAGAGTAGGATAATACGTGTACGATTATTTGATCAAGTTTTTGAATTCATCGGCTACAAATTGTACGTTTGTACCTACGATAACTTGAAGACTGCTTCCACCAGGTCTTACGATACCTGCTGCACCAGTTCCTTTAATTGCTTTTTCGTCAATATTTTCAGTTTCAAATAATTCAAGACGAAGGCGTGTTGTACAGTAGTCAACACTCTTAACATTTTCTTTACCACCAAGGGCATTTAAAATAATTTCAGCTTGGTGTGCAAATTTGCTGTCTGATGAAGTGAGTACTGAATCATCAATTAATACTTCTTCACGTCCAGGAGTTTTAATATTAAACTTAACGATCAAGAAACGGAAGAGTACGTAGTAGATTACAAAGTATACAACACCGAATACAACAATCATATAAGGTTTGTTTGCAAGTGGTAGACGTGAGCTTAAGAATAAGTCAACAAATCCAGCACTAAATCCAAATCCTGCTGTCCATCCAAAGGATGAAACAATAAATAATGAAAGTCCTGTTAGGATTGCGTGTACTAAGTATAATGCTGGAGCTACGAACATAAATGAGAATTCAATCGGTTCTGTTACCCCAGTAAAGAATGCTGAGAATCCAGCTGCAAGCATGAGTGATCCCACAACTTTTTTATTTTCAGGTTTTGCCGATTGATACATTGCAAGACCAGCACCACAGAGTCCAAACATCATAACTGGGAAGAATCCAGCTTGATACATTCCGGTAATTCCTTTAACACCGGTACCACCCCAGAAATTTCCAATGTCATTAATACCAATCGTATCAAACCAAAATACGGAGTTTAAAGCGTGGTGTAATCCTGTAGGGATTAAGAGACGGTTGAAGAACCCAAATAAACCTGCTCCCAGAGGACCCATGGATGAGATTGCGGTACCAAAGGATACAAGTCCACCATAGACGATTGGCCAGATATAAAGTAATGCAATGGAGATTGGCATCATCACAACTGCAGTCATAATTGGTGCCAAGCGTTTACCACTAAAGAATGCGAGTGCGGTTGGGAGTTCTGTTTTGGAAAATTTGTTGTACATTAATGCACCAACTACCCCAGAAATAATACCAATAAAGGCATTATCAATTTTCCCAAATGCTGCATTCACAGCTTCAGGTGCAATTCCTTTTAAGTTTGCTACAGATCCCACAGAGAGTAATGTGGTAATCATTAAGAAACCAACGAGTCCACTTAAGGAAGCAGCCCCATCTTTATCATTTGATAATCCATAAGCAATCCCGACCGCAAAGATAATCGGAAGTTTTTCAATGATTGCTTTACCCGATCCAATTAAGAAAGCAGCAAGAACACTGTTAGCTCCCCATCCAACAGGGTCAATCCAATAACCAATACCCATTAATAAACTTGCAGCTGGTAATACCGCTACTGGAAGCATTAAGGCACGGCCTAATTTCTGTAAATGTTTCATCATATAAGTCACTTCTCCTTTTCTATATGATTTAGAAATTGTTACGTGAAGATATAAAAAGACCTACAAAAATAGCGTATCGCCATATTTGTAGGTCTTGCCTTCTTCAGTAACAATCCTATCTTACAAGCACATATTAGCACGTGGTGTAACCGCTGTCAATAAAAAGTGAAAGAAATGTGTGTCTTTATGTGATGAGCGGTAAATGAGCATATGATGAGACATTTATGGAATCGTTCGATTTGAATTGGCTGTGTGGTAATCTTAGGGTATCAACGCGTCTTTCGACAGTATCCCCACAATATCGCTTATAACTGATAATTAAGTGTCGAAAGTATCGTTCAGTGTTAGAAATTGGTGGATTTTAAGTGTTTTTGTCGAAGAATGATGAAACTAAAGACGAAATCTCATCCCCTTCGTACAATAGAGACAGTTAAAGTCACCATTGAAAAAGAAGGAGTATCTATGAATACAAAAGAACAAATTTATCAGTATCTTGTTTTCGAAACACAAATTCTACTCGATCATGACTTTTCCTTACTCACAACCACAGTGATTTCAGAATCGTTACACTTAAGCCGTTCCTTAGTATCGCAATACTTAAATGAATTGTTTCAGGAAGGGCTTTTGATTAAGGTATCGTCACGACCGGTGTATTACTTTGATAAACATGAATTTGAGAAGCGCTATCGTGTTCAAAATGTATCGCGTGAGTATTTAAGTGTTAAAGCACTCATGGATGAAATACAAAGTTCGGAAGGGTATGATTCCTTCCAAGATTTAATTGGTTTTGATGGATCGTTAAGTCACATCGTTCAACAAATTAAGTCAGCCCTGCTTTATCCAGGCCGTGGATTACCGATTGTATTGTTTGGAAAGCGCGGAAGTGGTAAGACGTATTTATCGCGTATGATTCATAAATTTTGTGTGGAACATGACTTAATTCAAACAGGACAAAGCGTCTATCATTTAAAATTTATTGATCCACAATGTGATTATGAACGCCTGCTTTTTGGGGATGAAACACAAAGTGGTTTGTTGGAACAAAAAGAAATTGGTGTGCTCTATCTTGAACATGCAGATCGAATGCGTCCAGACATCCAATACCAAGTATCCAATGTCATTAAAGATGGCTATTACACCAAAAACCACAAGGTTGTGAAGGTTCATTGTCGCTTGGTTTTTGGAACCTCTTATAATCCGGAAGATGCCTTTGATTATTCGTTACTTCAAAGTCTTCCAATTATATGTAAGATTCCGCACTTTGATCAACGTGGAACTCAGGAAAAGGAACACTTCATCCTGAAATTCTTTAAGCAAGAACAACAAAAACTCGGCTTAAAAATATTTATTTCATACAAGCTGTTAGAAGCATTGCTTCAACTCAAATTTGATGAAGACATTCATGAGTTAAAAAAATGCATCACGCGCATCTGCGCAACAGCCCTGGAATCAGCGCAACAGGGTGTCATGCATTGTCACTTATATCATTTACCAGAAGATAAATTGAACTACAGCATCTCAAATGAACAAGATATGAAGCAGCTTATTGAAATTGATACGTATGTCATTCATGAATCAACCGATAAGATCGTACATTTATTTAAAAATATCTTAAAAGCGTTTAACGGTTTCCAAAGCAATCAACTATCGTATCGTGAGATGTTAGCACAAGATTTTGAGTCGATGCGTAATTATTATGATTTGATGATTTTTGATCAATCGTATAGCCTTCAAAAAGTATATGGACTTGAGAAAATTATTGATGATGTGCTTGAAGATGTGAAACAAAAAAACAAAATCAACATTCCCAGCAATTGCAGTTTTGTCTTATCACGGGTTTTGTTGTCAACATCACATGAAAAAATAAAACTTGATCGGTGGACGTATAAACATCGTAACGATATCAATGCTTTATTAGAGTTTTTAAAAGAAGAAATGTATGACATTTTCATGATTTCAAATGAGATTTCAAAGATGATCTACCAAGCTTTAGAGTTAAAGCTTAATGATTTTAATCTAATCTTTCTCATTTTAAATATTTATTTCTATAACGACAACATTAAACACAAAGATACGGCGGCCGTAATTGTATCGCATGGATACTCGACGGCAAGCAGTATTGCGGATGCTGCCAATCAATTGTTAGAGGAACATATCTTTGATGCCTTTGATATGCCACTGGATAGTAGCAGTGAAGAAATCATTATGAAGGTGAATGACTATATCGCCTTAAATCCGTATTATAAGAATTTGATTTTACTGGTCGATATGGGATCGTTGGAATTAATTGGGGATCGCATTTTGAAAGATTTAAATGTTGGTGTCATTAATAACAGTTCAACGGCAATTGCCTTGCATATTGGTTCAATGGTTCGTCAAGAATATCCAATGGAAGAAATCTTAGCGAAAGCTTCGAAGCAAGCCGTTACCAAGTATAAAATCTTGAATCGTGCAGAGAAAACAAAAGCCATGGTCTTTGTAAGTGATGCAGGGGTATCCGTTGCAGATCGGATGGTCAACCTCTTTAAACAGTCCTTGCCTAAATCCATTGATCTTCGTTTTATTCGGTATGACTTTAAAGAATTATTAACAAATGGTTTAAAGGATCCTTTATTTGATAAGTTTGAAGTGATGTTGATGGTGAAACCACACTCATTACCGCTGGATTCGATTCGCAGTGTAAGTTTGGAGGATATTGTCAGTTTTAAAGATATTTCCATTGTGGATAAGGCCTTGGAAGATTATCTGGATGCAGATGAGATTGAAGTGTTTAACCGGAATCTGCTTAAAAACTTTTCACTTCAAAATGTAATGCAGAATCTAACGATTCTAAATGCAAACAAACTTTTGAACTTTGTCAGTGATTCCACATCTCATTTAGAACGCAAGATGCAAAAGACATTCCAGAGTAAGACGATTGTTGGTATTTATATTCATGTCTGCTTCTTAATTGAACGACTGGTAACCAAAACAGCGATTGACGACTATAAGGACGTGAAGCGCTTTGAGAAAGATCATCAAGCCTTTATTCGTGATGTGAATGATAGTTTTGGCCCTATGCTCGAACATTATAATGTCATGTTGCCGGTATCGGAGATTGCACTCCTTTATGACTATATTGAAAATGATAAAAATCGAGAGCATGGAGAGGATGATTCATTTTGAAACTATCAGCAATGAACAGTCACTATCGATATTATAGTTTAAATACATTTTTTAAAACCATTTCAAGTTTAGGTTTTGATGCATGTGAGATATGGACCAGTCCACATCATTTCTTTGTGGATTACCAACAGTATGATGATCCTTTTGCACTTAAAACCCATGCAGAACATTTTGGGTTACAGATTATCGCAATCTGTCCAGAACAGACAAATCCTAAGCCCCATAACATGGCGACAGGATCACTTGAACAACAAAATCGTGTGTATGCTTACTTCCGTAATATGATTGATATTGCACATACAGTCGCTGCGAATCTGGTGGTGGTAACAAGTGGTTGGGCATTTTATGACGAACCCCTAGAAGCAGCCTATCAACGCAGTGTCGCAATGATGCGAAGATTGTGTATTTATGCGCAAGCGAAAGGAATTCTTCTTGCCATTGAGGCATTACAGCCTTATGAATCACGCTTGGTGAATACCGTTCAAGATTTGAAAGCATATCAAGATGCCGTGGCGTGTGAAAACTTAAAAATTTGTCTGGACCTTGGGGCAATGACCCAGGCTGAAGAAACCATTGATGATTACTTTAATGTTTTTAAAGAAGATATTGTTCATGTGCATTTTGTGGATTCAGGACATTGTGCATGGGGGGATGGACATCGAAACATGCAGGAAGATCTTACAAAATTTAATCAATATAAGTATCAAGGTTATTACTCGCTGGAAACAGCCAAACAATGTTATGAAGCAAAACCAGGTGATGCGGATTTACAAAGTTTAACGAAATATAAAGAACAGGGAGGGATCTAAATGAAACACTATATTATCGCAAGTCATAAACACCTGGCCGAAGGATTCTACAGTGCCGTCAAAGCCATTGTCGGAGATGTGGATTCCGTTCATATTATTTCCGCCTACGTTGATCATCATGATCTCACACAAGAAATTATGATGTGCTTCGAGGGAATCCCTCTTGAAGATGATTTGGTGGTCATGACGGATATTTATGGCGGAAGTGTCAATACAGAGTTTATGAAGTTATTGGGGAGCCGTGATTTCCATCTCATTGCCGGCGTTAATCTAGCGCTTATTATTTCAATCATGGTTGAAATTCAAGGCCCCATAACGCGTGAAGAACTTATAGAAAAGATCGAAGAGTGTCGTATGTCATTACGATATTGTAATGACGATCTTGTTGGAATGGACGTCGAAGAAGAATTTTAGGAGGAACTTATGATTGTATTATGTCGTGTTGACCATCGTCTCTTACATGGACAAGTTGCATTCTCTTGGACCAATGCCCTTGGTGCAGACTGTATCTTGATTGCAGATGATGATGTCGTTTCCGATGATATTTGGAAGACCACATTGAAACTGGCAAAACCAGCCAATGTTAAGTTAGTCATAAAGAATGTTGAAGATGCAATAAACGCATTAAACAGTGGCGTTACAGATAAGTATCAGCTGTTAATTGTCGTACGGACCATTGACGTTGCGTATAAGCTTGCGCAAGCATGTCCACAGATTCAATCCATTAACCTTGGTGGAACGAAAAAAGAAGGTGATGATGAACAAATCAGTAAAGCCATCTTTGTCAGTGAAACCGATAAGAAATTGTTGAAGGAATTAATGGATGCTGGAAAAGAAGTAGAAATACGGATGTTATCCAGCGACTCAAAGCAGGTAGTAAAACTATAAAAGGAGGAAGAATTCATGTTACAAGCAATATTGATTGGTTTAGTAGCGGCATTGGGTGTCTTCGGGGATCAACTGGGATCACTGTATATTAATCGCCCAATTATTCTTGGACCCATTGTTGGACTTATCTTAGGAGATGTTCAACAAGGTGTTATTATTGGTGCTACTTTAGAATTATTCTTTATGGGGGCCGTGTCAATTGGTGCCTATATTCCACCGGATGTAATTGTTGGTGGGACATTGGCTACAGCGTTTGCAATCTCGATGGGATCTGGAACCGAAGCAGCGATTGCGCTTGCTATGCCACTTGCATTAATCTCACTTGCAATTGGAAATATCTTTAACGTTGTCAATTCCTTTATCCTACGCATTGCTGATAAATCGGCAGAGGCAGGTAGTGTTGGTGGTATTAAAACAGCACACTGGAGTATTGGGATGATTACAGTGGTCCGTCGTTTCTTGTTAGTTTGCCTAGGATTTTACTTCGGTGCTGAAGCAATGTCTAATGTTATTGCAGCAATACCAGAACAAATTATTGCCGGTATGGATGCAGCTGCGGGACTTCTTCCTGCGCTTGGATTTGCGATGTTAATGCGTATGATTTTAAACAAGAAACTTGTACCATTTTATTTCTTAGGATTTGTTTTATCTGCTTATCTCAATGTACCGGTATTAGGGATTGCGATTATCGGTGTCATTATTGTAATTGAAAAATTTGACTTCTTAGGGGGCTTTAGACAAGCACCGGCAGGATTAAATGTGGAGGACGATGATGATGACTTCTAACAACAGTGTAATTACCAAACAAGACATTACCAAGATGGCCTTCAATGCTGGAAGTTTAGGCATGGAGTTTTCTTGGAACTATGAACGTCAGATGCATCTTGCATTTGGCATGATGATGGATCCAACCCTTAAAAAAATTTATAAGGATGATCAAGAAGGGTATGCGGAAGCGTTACAACGTCATATTGAATTCTTTAATATTACACCCCAATTAGCACCATTTGTTGGTGGTATTGTGTGTTCGATGGAAGAAAAACATAAAGATGGAGAGGTCGATGCAACGGCGATTAGTGCGATTAAAACGGCGTTAATGGGACCCTTATCTGGAATTGGAGACTCGATCTTTGTAGGGTGTATTCGAGTTATTGCATTAGGTGTTGGTTTATCACTTGCGATGAGTGGGAATATCCTAGGACCCATCGCTTACTTTTTAATCTATAACATCCCTGCTTTCTTAGCACGTTATTTTGGGGCACATCTCGGTTACAATATTGGTTTTAATTATCTTGAGAAAATGCAACAAAGTGGTGTGATGGATAAAGTTCTTGCGGCAGCAGGTATCTTAGGGATCATGGTTATTGGTGGTATGTCGAAAGAAATGGTTTATACAGGATTGGCCTTACAAATTGGTACTGGAGAAACGGCACAACCCTTCCAAGAAATATTGGATGGTATTATGCCAGGACTTGTCGGTTTAGGAACAACATGGCTTTATTATTGGTTACTTAAGAAAAAAGTAAATCCCCTTATTCTTATTATTGGGACGATGGTAGTAGGTATTGCTGGTGTTTATTTAGGAATCTTTGGATAGGAGAAACGTATGTTAAAATTTGATAAAGAAAAGCAATTAGCGAGTTTTAAAGGGGGATTAGCCCTTCGACCTGAAATTGAAAAGGTTGCCGATGCAATTCATGATAAAGGTTATAACGGTATTTATTTTGTAGGGATTGGAGGAACTTATGCTTCTGCACTCCAAGTTGCTCATCACGTAAAAGAGATGAGTACACTGCCAATTTATGTGGAACATGCAGCGGAATACTTAGTAACCGGGAATAAGAACATTACAAAAGATTCAATTATCGTTTATTCTTCTGTAACTGGGACAACACAAGAGGTTGTGGCCGCGGTTAAGGTTTTAAAAGAAGTTGGGTGTACGATTGTCGCATTCGTCGATGAACCCAATTCAATCCTTGCGGAATTGGGTGATTACACCATCTCTTACGGTCTGAATGAACAACTTAAGTTCTTTATGTTTATGGATCGTTTAATGCAACGTAAGGGTGATTTTGATGATTATGAAGCAATGTATCAAGAATTTGATCAATACTTACCTGAAGCACTTGTTGATGTGGAAATCAAAGCCGATGCATTTGGGGAAGCTTATGCGAAACGTCATCACGATGATGCCATGCATTACTTTGTGGGTGCAGGGAATCAATGGGGTGCAACGTACTCCTATGCAATGTGTTATTGGGAAGAACAACATTGGCTTCCTACAAAATCAATTACAGCACCTGAATTCTTCCATGGTATGTTTGAGATTGTAGAACGTGACACCCCTGTAACGATCTTCGTAGGAGAAGATACATCTCGTCCATTATCAACACGTGTTGTCGATTTTATTCCGCGTATATGCGCAAACTATGAAGTCATTGATAGTAAAGATTATGAACTGAAAGGGATTAGTGAAAAATATCGTGGTCACATTTGTCATCTTGTAATGATGGCCGTTAACCGTCGTATTGATGCTCATATTGAGAAAATAAACTGTCATCCTACAGAAATTCGTCGTTATTACCGACAATTGGATTATTAAGCGAAAACCCACTTTAAACAAGTGGGTTTTCTTTCTTAAATTTTCAGTTCAAACGCATTGTTATTCGCTTATACATATGTTAGACTTATCTTCCATGGAGGTTTAGCTCAGTTGGGAGAGCATCTGCCTTACAAGCAGAGGGTCAGCGGTTCGAGCCCGTTAACCTCCACCATTTTTATTCTGGATCACCCACGACGAGGGTGGTTTTTTTATGCTTTCTCATCTGTGGATTTAGTGTGGGGAATGCGTTTAATTTCAAGGCGAATAGAAAATGAAAACAAGGAAACCATGAACAGTTTAACTAAAAATACAATGCACCTTTGTGGGCGCATTTTTGACTTACGACTCCTTTTATGGTTATAATGAAACCGCTAAGCGATTGTTTTTTAGAAAAACATGAGTAAACTCGGTAATAAATAGGGCATTATTTTTTGGGGAAATGGATGCAAATAGAATTTGGATAAGTGGGTGGGGAATGTTTATTAAGAGAAGAAATGAATTTCGGTATTATGTTTTGCTTTTTTGTGTATCACTATTTTTATTTGGCTTTATGTTCTTAAATGAATTGGATATCTATCAAATCATCGTTTCGTATTTCCAAAATAGTAACGAAAGTTTATTTAATTCTGATGTCGGGATTTTCTTCTCAGACAGCAGTGAGATCACATTTATCAAATATACTTCAATTGAACTCCATAATGCATTGAAGTATTCAAGTTTTGAAGCGAACTTAACAAGGGCTCTGTCACTTTTCCAAATCGTGGTTCCTTTACTTGCTTCATTTGCGGGATTAATAATGTATCAAAACCAAACCAGTTGTAATGTTTTAAAATCATACCGTGTAAAAAAATATCGTAACTTTATTCGCAATGAACAGTTAAGAATCGCGATAAGCGTGGCGGGTTCAATTTTTAGCGCATACGTTTTATATTACCTACTTATTCTATTTATAAGCGGAGGACGATTTGACGCATACACAATTCACACGGATTTATTTTTAGATGTACTGGGAAATAAGTTTTACTATCAACACCTCAAGTTTTATTATTTTTTACTGGGGATTGTAAAGTATTTACTCATTCCATTTGTTTTAGCCTATTTATCAACATCGGTTGCGCTCTTCTCAACTAAAAAGAGTATGGTGGTGTTTGGGCTCTTAATTTATTATTTTGGTCTCTCGGTTCTTATGTTTCCTCTGGTTTCTGTGGGAACAATTGATAAGTTTCCAATTGCCATGTTGTTTGCGCCATCCACTATTTTTTCTATTAGTGATTACAATACAGCGCCCACAATACTGCTTTTTATCACAAACTCAATGCCCCTTATTTTAGGTTATGTATTATTTAACCATAAGACGCGAGGTAAGCATCTTGAGATTAGTTAAAAAAGCAGCATTTGCAGGCTATATCATGTATATTAGCTTTATATTTTTGATCGGTAATGCAGCTTCATTCCAAAATCTTTTCAATGATATATATTTTGTTATTGGTACGATTGTCTTGTACTTTTCGATCTATATAAAAGAAGATTGTGAGATGATGACGGTACATCGATATGGCTCAAAAATAAATTTTGCTTTAAAAACAATTGGGAACGCTGTGTATCATGCTTCAGTGCTTTATTTTAGTTTAGTTCTATTTTATCTGATCCTATCAATCTATTTTTATTCGGGTTTCGATTTTTATTATTTTCTGAAAATAATGGTGCTGGTGGTAGTGTTAGGGATATCGGAAGTGCTCGTAAAACTTTTACGTCTTGGCTCAAAGTTACCCATAACAAGTTTTATGGAATTTCTGTTAATTCTTTCCTCTACAAGTTACTATATGCCAATATTGGATAATCCCATGAATCCGTTCTACATTTTTTATCTTTTAGAAGGCTTAAATTGTGGGGTGATTATTTTAAACTATCTACCCTATGTATTCTTGTTGATGTTAGTCTTCTACTTAAAAATGGAGGATTTAGAATTATGACCGTATTGATTTATTTTATCACCTTGATACTTGGAATTATAATCTCTTTACTCCAAATATTCCCAGGCCCGCATGGAGTCATAACATTGAGTGATCTTATGAATGTATTATATTTAAACTTTAATAGTTTTCCTTTGTACGGAATTGATCAAGCAAGCATTCAAAATGTCATTGTGTTTACGTTAATTACAATTACATTAATGAATACCGTTTTAAGGGAATTTAAAGACTTACAATCATTTTATGGTCTCTTACTTTATCGGAAGAATATAATCACTTCTTATACAGTTCTAGCGAAGTATCATGTTTTGAATGCAATTAAGATGATGGTCATGACCTTTTTATTTTTTGTTTTCATGACTTTAGTCTATAAAAGTACATTAACTACAATGCTTGTGACCATATTATATCTCACCCGATTAACAAGTCTAATGCTAGCGATTGGACTGTTATTTGAAGCAATCAGTATCCGGTTCAGTGAGAATTTGGTTACATCAATTTTTCCATATTTTATGATTATGATTATGATATCAATTGATTATTACAGTTCAATAAGTATTGTTTCTTTTGTTGGTGTATTAGAACTTGAATTGATGCGAATGATTTTAGCTTTCGTATTTGTTTTAATTGCCTTCGGAGGTTCCATACTTATTTTAAAAAGGAGTATTTATTATGATTCAATTTAATGGCGTTTCTAAAAAGTTTAAAGACCTACTTCTTTTTGAAGATGTCAATATTATTATAAGAGAAGGAAAAAAGACCGCAATCGTAGGTCCAAACGGTAGTGGTAAGAGTGTGTTATTGAAACTCATCGTCGGCTACTCTGCCCCAACATTAGGGAGTATTGTGATTGATGGGAAGAAATTGCAGCAGGATATCGATTTTGTACCCAATGGCGGTGTAAGTATTAATGCGCCAGAGTTTATTGGTTCATTAACAGGACTTGAAAACCTTCGTGAAATTGCACGCATTCGAAGATGTGTGAAAGAGGCGGATATTATCCTTCTCGCTAAAAAGGTTAATTTTGAAGCGGAGTTATCTAAGAAATATAAAACGTATTCCTTAGGAATGAAACAAAAAATGAGATTGATTCAAGCTTTAATGGAACGTCCTGATTACTTAATCCTTGATGAACCCTTTGATGGACTGGATCGATTAAGTAAAAAAATTGTGATAGAAATGTTGGATGAATATGTTGAAGAGACAGGATGTACCCTTGTTTTTACCAATCATGGGGAAGAAGTTTTTGAAATTGCCGATGTTGTATATGAAATTGATGATAAAAAACTAAGACTCATCAAAGGTAAATCGGAATGTTAATGAAAAGACGGGTTCTCATTTTTTCGTTACTTATAACACTCATTCTTGTTGGATGTACACATCAAGAAGAACCGACATTGTCATTAAATGAAGAAGTGTTAAAGGAAATTAGAAATTCCGCATTTATTTTTAATGATAACTATAAGGATCCGGTAATTAAATCCTATTCCGATCGTTATACTCAATATTATTTATCGCTTGGCGATCACAATAACGCCACAATTTATCAAGTAGTAATGGATAGCGAGGAAGATGAAATTCTTGAAATTGTAAAATCTGAAGAAGTGCCATTGATTGAGAAGCCAGGTTTTGGATACTATTTTGAGGCTGAATACAATGATACAAGTTATGAATCAGATTTTATCTACCTCGATTTTGATCGTCATTTTTTAAGAGTGTGTATTTTAGAGTCAAATCCGAGTGATTATCCAGCCACCGACATCCACGCTTACGGTCAAAATTTTTATCTAGAACCAACCGCTTTAGATTTTTTAGATCAATAATGCATTGTTTTAATTGATTTGAATCCTGCAATTTTTTACAGAACCTGTTGTTAAGGTTCTGTTTTTTATAGATTTACAAACTTAATAATCTATGTTATTCTTTTATTACTTTGAACATCAAAGTATATGAGGTGACAATGAAACATTTAAAAAAATTAATAATCGTTGCGGGTATATTGGTGGTACTACTTGGTTTTGCGGGTGGGTACTTCTTTAAACTTGCATTGATTCCGGGGGATAAAGATTTTATAGACTCGGATGTGAAAGCTGTATGGAAGCCCGATCAAGAATGGTTAAAATCGGTGAATAAAACGTCTCAAGAACTTGTCAGTGATTCCGGATTGAAACTTAAAGCGTGGTATGTTCCTGCGAAAACAGAAACGAAAGATACAATATTAGTTGTACACGGTTATGGCAATAACAAAGACCGTGTGGGTCATTATATCCGACTGTTCCATGAGATGGGATTTAATGTGCTCGCACCGGATGCACGATCACATGGTGAAAGTGAGGGAAACCTTATTGGATTTGGTTGGCCAGAGCGATTTGATATTGAAGCTTGGGTCCAAAAAATCATAAATCAAAATGGTGAAGATTCTCGAATCGCATTATTTGGTCTTAGTATGGGAGCATCAACGGTAATGATGGCAAGTGGTCTTGATCTGCCAGACAATGTCATGGCTGTTATTGAAGATTGCGGTTATACCAGTGTTGCAGATCAACTGTCTTATAAACTCAAAGATATGTATAATCTACCCGCCTTTCCAATGATTCCAATTACAAGTATGATTACGCAAGTCAAAGCAGGCTTTAATTTCTATGAAGCATCTGCAGTTGAGTCTTTAAAACGAAGCACGTTGCCTACGTTATTCATTCATGGGGATGCAGATGACTTTGTACCTTATGAGATGTTGGATACCTTATACCAAGCACATCCTGGTCCCAAAGAAAAGATCGTAATAAAAGGGGCAAATCATGCAGAGAGTTATGAAAAAGATCCTGTATATTACAAAAAATCCATTGAGTCATTTCTAACTCGTTATTTAAGTCAAACACCAAATAATTCTTAACCTTAAAGAATGAAATACGCTCTTTTTAAAATATCAATTCTATGGTATTATATCCATGCATTGATATGCGTCCGTGGCGCAAGGGATAGCGCGTTTGATTCCGGTTCAAAAGGTTGCAGGTTCGATTCCTGTCGGGCGTGCCAATTTATAATTAATTAAGAGTCTCAAGATATTATCTTGAGACTTTTTTCTTTCGTTAAAATCATTAGGTTCTTCAGCTTTAGAGGGATTAATCTACACATAACTATAATATGAATAGGTGTGCGTTTATGGTACATTTAAGGAAAGGGGGGCCTTCTTATCAAAAAAATAAATATGGTTTTTACGATATTGTTAGCAATCTTAATTACTACAAGCAGCTTTCAAGTATTCAATTATGAGTACCAGGTAGGACTCAGGATTTTAGGTACGGACCAAAGTCTAAGAGAAAATTTAAAACCTTACTATATTAATATTACTCCGAGTGAAGCGAATCGTTCGATTAATGATTTGATAGAAGACGTTAGAACTTTTAGTGAAAGATACAAATATGATGTTGCGATTACAACTTCTGAGGGGGATTATACTAACCAAGAAAATGGAGACTTTTATTTTATAAGTGGTAATGAATCGAAACTCTTAAGCCACATTACTGTGAAAGAGGGGAGATTATAGGAAAGTTTTTTTATTAATGATGATTGGGTTATATCTAATAATCAACTCAAAAAGCCGAGTTATTTAATTGATTATCTTGATCATCGTTTCTATGATTTTGATTCAACTTATAAAGATTCCATTTCAATCTATCCCTTGTCCAAAATAGAAGAATACTATCCATCAAGTGGTATTCAAACTTTAGTTACAATTTTTGTTGACGAATATTCAACACAGATACAAGAGATAATTTTTGATTATTTTCAAGTTTATAATTATATGAATGGACCTTCCGGATTTTTTGTATCTGAGTTAGGACAAATGAATAATATAAGTGTGGATAGAGAATTACAGCCGGCAACGGTTGTTGCTGTTATCGGTGTTCTTATGTTAATGGTACTTACAGTACTTAAAAATGGTAAGGAAATCGGGATACGTTATTTGCAAGGACAGTCAACAATACAAATTATAAAAAAATTATTTTTAAAAGACATTATAGTTCTATCAATTCTATTCGCTCTTACGATTTTTTGTACAGCTTTTGTCATCTCGGATTCTTATGGAACGTTACTATTTAAGTTTTTAGTAAAACTGATTCCATTTGTTCTTATTTATGTTTTTAGTATCTTAGGATGTTTGTTCATTACATATTTTTGGGTTGTTAAACGAACGTCTAATGAAATTTTAAAATCGAGTATGTCAATTGTACCGATCTATGTACTAACACTTATTTTTGAAAGGTCTCTCCATAGTTATTCTTCTTATTCCTATTTTTACTCGAATTCAAAGCATTGAATACAAACAGGGGCATATAAATTCATTGACAGAAAATCCAATGGTTTTAAATTCTAAACGAATTGCTTATGCATCAAAATCTCCTGTGGATAAAGATTATAAGGACTATGAGAAAGCTTTGTTTGAGCTTGTAAGTCAAAATGATATTGCATACGCAAACCATGATGCATATGATTTCTACCTCACCGTGCTAAAACATGATCAGTACAAGAATATTGAATTATCAATGGATGAATATGTACCACCATCTGTTCACATTAATAATGCTTATTTAGATTATGTCAGTATCACTGACGAAACAAATCGAATGTTAAATCCTAAAATGTTATCAAAAGATAAAAATTATATCTTGGTTTCTAAGGAACGAGCTAATACGTATTATACTTACTTAGAGCCATATATGAGTAACTATGAAATTCTTTATATTCAACCAAATTCAACTTATGTATCCGCCAATAGAACGATAGCCATTCCAGCAGGGACCATAGATGATCCTATTTACTTTGTAGACAATGTTTACTCAAGAGGGATTGATAACTTTACTGTGAGCTTGTTATACAACGGAGAAACCAATAGCCTTACAAATATCTTGGAACGTATGGATCAAGATTATGATGCGAGCTATAAAGTTGTGAAATCGCGAGATGTCTATGAATTAAGTATTTTTGAAATAAAAAATGATTATTTAGTTTGTTTACAATTGATTGGATTATATTTTTTAATACATCTAATAATAAACTATACTTCAATTAAAATCTATGTTGATGGCTATAGCAAAAAAATTGCCATTAGATATCTCAATGGGACGAATTATTACAATCGCTATGCAATGCTCATTAACGGTTCAGTCTTTTCAACAATTGCTGCCTTTACATATCTTCTCTACCAGGCTTCAGGAGACAAAGCAATTGCTGCGGTATTATTAGGAATCTTAATCGCGACCTTAATGTTGGAATGGATCACCATTAAGGTGAGCATAAGAAAATATGAATCGACGGAAGTGTCTACAATTTTAAAAGGAGATGACTAAATGGAATCAATTATAAAGTTAGAAGGGATTTCTAAACAGTTTAACGATATACCAATCTTAACTGAAATTAATCTAGAAATGCCATCTCATGAAGTTATTGTAATCTCAGGCCCATCAGGAAGTGGTAAAAGTACATTATTAAATATTATTGGACTCCTGGATACGCCAGACGAAGGCACAGTGACCTTGTTTGGAAAAGCAAATCCTAAACCGTTTTCTAAAGAAGCAACGGCATTATTACGCACAAAAATCGGTTATCTTTTTCAAAATTTTGCGCTCGTCGAGAACAAATCCGTCGAGTATAATTTAATGTTAGCTTTAGAGAACGTTAAGCTAAAGAACAAAAAAGAAAAGGTGAGTGAGGTCCTAAAAAAAGTAGGTCTCGATGGATTTAAAGATAAAATTGTTTATCAATGTTCCGGGGGAGAACAACAGCGTATCGCACTTGCACGAATCCTTTTAAAACCTTGTGAACTTGTCTTGTGTGACGAGCCGACAGGGAGTTTAGATGAGCGAAACAGAGATAAAATCATAGAATTATTGATGATGTTGAAGGATGAAGGGAAGACAGTGGTGATTGTTACTCATGATTCCTATCTTATGACACTGGCAGATACACACTTAGTCTTAGAAAGTAATGATGGTGAACCAGGTTTTTCAATCAATAAAAAATCCGGGACGATATCATTTTGAAGTGGCATGGAATCTAATAAGACCTTCAATTTAAAGTGATTAATAATAGTGTTCGTGAAAAAATCTCGAGATTTGAACTTGAGATTTTTTTTTGTGGATATAAATCAAGAGTGAATCGGGTGGATGAATACGCTGTTTTTGACTTCGTGTTAAAAATGTTTAGATAGCGTTTACATTTTATGTGTGAATGCTATTATAGAGTTAGAAAGAACGTACTAAGGGGGGAACTATGTTCAAAATAAAAAAGCTTTTATGCGTGGGATTATTGTTTCCGTTATCGGGTTGTGGGACAACATTAGGTTCAGATTCAATTCAAATTCAGCCGTTTGATTTATCAACGCCTTTAATCGAATCATCCATTGCTAAAACGGATCACGATGTGTATTTTGTCGAGAATGCATCGCTTTATTACTATAATATCAACCGACAAAAAGTAGCACGATTAACCGGGATGTCGTTTGCGGATGACCAAGAAGTTGAAAATGATCGGATATCCTATACACGCTACTTTGAGAGTTTTGTGCAAGATAGCGACTTAATTTATTATGGGGATTATCTTTATGGACTTTTCGCGCGCATGAGTGCCGATGGTGGAAGTGCTTATTCGCTTGGACGCTTGAATCGCAAAGGGGAAGCGTATGAAGAAGTTCTCCGCTTTGAAACCTTACCGCTTCGTTTTCGAATTGATTCAGGCTTCATCTATGTTCTTTTTGAAGATGAAGTAACCGGGGAATCCATTATTGAAGTTTATGACCATCATTTTAAACTAATTGAACGTAATCTGTATCCTGAATCCATACAGACATATCAATTCTTCATTGATAAAGGGCAATTGAGAATTCCAGAAGAACCGTTGACCGTTTATGAAGATGAGACCATGCGACTTTACTATGAGATCCATCGGACAACGGATGATTCAAACACTTCTTTAGAAAATGCTCGCGTGACGGCAGTTTTTTCAAAGGGTGATTACGAAATTAGACTTGATAATAAAATTATTATGTATGCAAATAAAGATTATTTCTATACTTCAAGTCTTGATGGCATACAAGCATATGAACAGTATGATCATAATGGAACGTTGATCAGTAGCGTAGTACCCGCTGAGACAATCACATCTCGCGGACCGGAGAGTGCGATGTTTACGCGTAGTGATTTTTCACTGATGTTACGCGTCGTGGATGATCGTTATGTTTTCGGGAAATCACAGGAAGCTCACTTTATATGCGATTTGGCGATGAAGGAGTGTGATTATCTTGTTAAATAGGTTGGAAGTAAGGAATTTAAATAAGGCTTATGGCGCTACGAAAGCTGTGAATAATCTTAGCTTTGATATGGAGAACGGGATTTATGGGCTTGTTGGGCATAATGGTGCAGGGAAGAGTACTTTAATTAAAATACTTGCAACCTTGATGAAAGCAGATTCGGGAACAGTATCTTTTAATGGAGAATTGATAAAAGATTACACCGTATTTCGAAGTCTTTTGGGTTATATGCCTCAAAATCAACCGTTACCTGCACAGATGACTGTCGAGCATTTTCTCTTCTATATCGCATCCCTAAAGGCGATTCCAAATGATTTAGCGAGATTGCGGATTGAAGATCTTTTGACGCGTTTTAATTTGGAAACAAAGAAACATCATAAATTAAGTTCTCTTTCCGGTGGGATGAAACAACGGGTCTTGCTTGCGCAAGCGATGTTGAATGATCCCGCAGTTTTAATCTTGGATGAACCAACCGCAGGTCTTGATCCTGTTGAACGGAGCAATCTAAGAAATGTAATCATGGAACTTTCTGGTGATAAAATTGTTTTGATTGCAACGCATATTATATCCGATATCGAATATATAGCCGATAAAATAATGCTTCTTCAAAAAGGAAATATCATTGAATTTGATACACCGGATAAACTTATTTTAAAGATGCGTGTCTTTGAATCCACGCTATCTTTTGAGGCGTATAAACGTTTCGCTCAAGAACATAAAATTATCAATAGCATTCGCATTGGGGATCAGGTAAGAATTCGCCACTTTAGTGATGACATTGAAGGGGTAAAGGTTAATCCAACAATCGAGGATCTTTACCTGTACGCACTATCATGATCCATCTTGAACTCAAAAATCTAAAAATGCGCATGAATTTTCGAATGCTCGTGGTGATTGTTTTAGCCTTTGTCTCTTTAAATATGGTTTATTTGAAATCTACAAGTGCGTATGATGCACTTTATAAGGAATATTCTAAGCATACCGACTTGTTCACAAATGATTCAGTAGATGATGCCACAATGTATTTTGAAGAACAGATTAAATACATATCAGGTTATCATGAAAACATTGATCAAGAGCTTCAAGAAATCAATGACAAACGTGAGACGGGCCTTTTTGAAGATCCCAAAGATGTTCATAAATTGAATAAGGAACATGATTTTTATGAGAAGCTCAAACTTGAACCCGTTGAATTTATAAACATCCAACGCCATGAACTAATTTTACGCAGTCCAACGCCTAAGATTGTGATGCTGCTCTTTGGTTTTTATTTACTCTCCTTACTTTTTGGAGAAGATCTTTTAGAAGGGACACTTGAGATTTATCAGCCAACACAAAGAGGTCTTTCAAAATTATTTCGTTCAAAAATGGTGGTGCTAACGGGGTTACTCTTCATTGTGACGGGCCTTCTAATATTATTTGATGGGTTTAGATTGGGGTTTTCAAAGGCATCCATTCACAGCATTCCCTATTTCAAACATGTTTGGCTTATGGGAAGTGTGTTTCACTATTCAATGTTTAGGTATATCTCAATTTTTGTAGTGACCCTAATGCTTTTACTGTTAACTTTATTTTTTATGACCCTTACGCGAAATACACTTCTTACAGTAATCGCAGGATTAAGTGTTTTCTTTGCGCAAGGCATGCAATATGCAATGATTCCGATTCATTCAAAATATGGCTTCCTTAAGTTTTATAATATTTACTATATGGTTGTCCAAGATAAAGGCGATTACCCTTATAATTTACTTCTTTTTAGTGTAGTTCTGACTGGAATTTTGGGCATTGTTTCATATGACTGCTACGTAAAGCGTGGACCAATCCGTAAGCATAAGGGGGCGGGAATTCCAATTCGAAGTACACATCGAATTGTTCATAGCATGTATCAACTTTGGATAAGTTCTTATGGGTTAATAATTCTTGTTTTTGTACTAATGTTTGGTATCTATAATATTAAAACCTTTTCGATCAGTACGACCTCAAATGAACAGTCTTATCAACTTTATAAACAAAATTATCTTGGCCCCATTGATGATTCAAGTATCATAAGACATAACCAAGCACTTGAGATAATTCAAGAAGCTGTAAGAGAAAAAGAAAAGATTCAAATAATGATCGAACGGGAACCTGAGCGTGCTCATGATCTCTACGTGGAGCATGACGCGGTATTTAAACGTGCCCATGAAATTTCAAATGCACTACGATTTGATGAAGAACTGAAACAGGCACAGATATTGGGTGTTGATACCATGATTGATAATCGTGGTGCCTCACTCATCGTTATGAAGAACCAAGTCTTCTATCGTCTTATCTTTATGGGTGTTTTACTGGTCCCAATGTTTTTCTTAGGCTATCAACAATACCACCTTATTTATGACCGCCGTAATGAAGGGTTTATTCATGTAAGTAAAACGGGAATGAAAAACTATCGAAAGACCCATAGATATTCACTCTTGATTTATTCAATGATGATGAGTTTCACAATGATTGCGATGCATATTCTAAAAATTACCAAGGTCTTAAATGTAGATTTTTCAAATACAATGAAAGACCTCCTCATTACATCGATTCCGTCACGTTAAAAACAGGCATTGTTTTAGTGTGGGTTATGTTGACGCTCATGAGTTACGGTATCGGACGCATTGGAAATCTGATGTATTTAATCCAAAGGAATGTATTTAATGATAGCCTTTAAGTGATTTATAATCTTTTTAAAATTCATCCGTAATTCTAGAGAATACGATATAATAGAAGATATTGAAATGAGGATGAGATATGCGATTGGATAAATTTTTAGCTCATAATGGATTTGGAACACGAAAAGATGTAAAGATTCTTGTGAAAAAGGGTATGGTTACGGTAAACCACGATGTGGTACGGGATGCAGGTATGGTTTTAAACCTTGAAAAGGATGAAGTCTTTGTTCAAGGGGAAAGCGTATCGTACCAGAAGGATATTTACTTTATGATGAACAAGCCGGCTGGATATATTTGTGAACATAATCCTGAAATGTATCCCTCTGTTTTAGAACTCATCGAATCGTATCATCGTGATTTGGTTTTTGTCGGTCGCTTGGATGCGGATACGGAAGGGTTACTCTTAATTACAAACGATGGCCAGTTTTCACATCGTGTTGCGCACAGTAAAAGTAATGTTCATAAACAATATTATGTTGAGTTGAATAAACCGTTTGACCTGCGCTTTTGTGAGGAATTAGAAAAAGGGATGATGTTAGGGGATGAACTCTTGAAACCTGCTCAAGTTGAGGTTGTGGGGGAACGCGCCATCCACTTAACAATCGGTGAAGGAAAATACCATCAAGTGAAACGCATGATGCATGCCTGCGATAATGAAGTTACGTATTTAAAACGCATTAAGATTGGTGCGTTGGAACTGGATTCATCCTTACAACCCGGTGAATATCGCGATTTATCAGAGGAAGAAATAAACTTATTTATCAAATAAGTGGTAATATGATGAGTCTTATGTGATTTGGGTATCTTTTTGAATTAAAAGGTACTACGATTAATGTAATATGAGTTTATAAACTTGAAAGGAGCATTGATATGGAACCATTAAAACGTTCAGACAAAGTGAAAAAGTTCAGATATGTTGGTTCAGTTGCGGTTGTTTTGATTCTGGTAATTATTGTCTTTGTATATCAACTAACAAAACCAGCCAAACCAACAATTGTATTTAAAGATAATGCGCAATTAGAACAATACACTTACTTAAGTAATGCCGCACTACAAGATGCGATTGATTTGGAGAAGAGTAATTTTGGAACGTATCACGTTGAGTTTTTGAAAGATGGTAAGATTGTGGATCCTGAGACCATCCGACAAGAACAAATTCAGTTGTATACAACGATGCATAACATTCCCTATCCATTTCCAGAAGGCTTTGATGATAAGGGAATTATGGACTTGCTAGATAACGGGGATGAAATTCCTGTTGTCGGTGATTTAGAAATGCGTTTTATCGCATCGTTTTCAAATGGTGAAGAAGCAACCTTCGAGAAAGTCTTTAAAGCCGTTGATACAATTCCACCCAAAATAACGTATCTTTTGGATGATAAAGACGTTGAAAGTGGTGCGCGTATTGCGGTCCAAACAGGGGGTGATGAAGGGGAATTGCGTGTTACGGATACGCGATTTGATCACGATGTGGATATTCAATTCAATACTTCAAAAACACCTGTGAAAGAGGCGACACTGCTTAAAATTGAAACTTCTGATGGTGTCAACGAAACGCAGTATCAAGTCTATCTCTATTATGTGGATCTGGAAAATGTTTCCAAAGAGATGTATCAAATCTTAAAAAATGCCGGAGTTATTAATTTAGATCGTATCCAAGTCAAAGAGTCGTAAGACTCTTTTTTTATGGTTCTCATTAATATCTAACACGATGTTAGATATTTGTTGACTGAAAAGACCGCTTGTGTTAATGTTTATCTAACATAACATTAGATGAAGATATAACTAAGTGTAGGAGGATGGTTTATGATCCAGAAATTAAAACGCGCATGGCGCGAAAGCAATCGTTTCAATCGATATGTGGTACTCCTTTGTAGTTTCGTATTAATTGGAGCCATGGAATTAATGGCATCGCAATATTTTGGAGCACTAACCCAATCGATATTACTGCGTGATTTTACCCAAACTCAAACCAGTTTAATAGGGTTTGCTTGTCTTACCCTCCTTGCGGTATTGATGACCTATCAGGCCCAAAAATATCAAACTCAAGTGATTGAAACAATGCGCAGTCAATTTAAAACAAAAACAGTTGATTGCATTTTGGAAAGCGATTATCGTGTCAGTTCACAACTGGAACAAGGTGATCTCATTGGACGGCTTGAAAATGATGTTTCCAGCATTGTTTCCGCAACAAATTTAAGTGTCACCTTATCCAAAGCGATCGTACTTTTAATAATCTTATCCTTTGGGATTCTTCGTATTGATGTGCGTTTATTAATCTTGTATTTTATTCCCCTTCCACTAGCTTTTATCATTCAACGTTATGCTTCTCAAAAATCCAGTGATTTCATCCTTCCATGGAAAACGGCTATGGGTAAAACCAACGCCCTCACACAGGATGTCATGAATAACCGAACGACCATAAGAACCTTTGGTTTGTATGATACGGTTGCTTCATGGGTCGAAAAAGCACTGGTGGATTCACGGGATAAGGGAATCTACGGAATCCGTTCCCTCTACTTACTGCAATTTCCATTTTCAGTCTTTGCCATGCTTCCCAATTTCCTCATTGGTATTGGTGGAACCTATCTTATCGCACATGGTGAGCTCGAATTGGGTCAACTTGTCAGTGCTTTTCTTCTAGTTCAACTGATTTCAAATGAATTTAATGTTATTGCGAATATGGTTCAAAATATTCCGCAATTATTGGTTTCAACGGAACGAATTTATCCAATTTGGGATGCTGCGAAAGAATCGTTCGGAAATGCGGTGGGAGCAGAGGATAGCGATCCTGTTATTGCTTTTAAAGATGTATCTTTTGGATATCCAAATACGGATACTCTCGTATTAAAGGGCTTCAATCTTGAGATTTATGATCAGGAACACGTCGGTGTTGTGGGAACCAGTGGTTCAGGGAAATCAACGCTGATGAAGCTCCTGTTAGGACTGTATACGCCTCAATCCGGAGCGGTTTATTATAAAGGGATTTCGATTCAAGATTGGGATAAACAAGCCTTACGTAATGACTTGGCGGTTGTGTTTCAAAATAGTGAATTGATGAATCAAAGCATTCGTCAAAATCTTCAGTATGGCAATCAGATGGTATCGGATAAGCAACTTCATGAGGTGCTGGATCACGTTCATCTCTCAGACTTTGTGGATCAAAACGGCTTGGACTTTATTGTTGGCGAGAAGGGAAACCGCTTGTCCGGGGGACAACGTCAACGCTTGTCGATTGCACGAGCACTGCTTAAAGAGAGTGATGTCATGTTGTTTGATGAAGCAACTTCAGCTTTAGATGTGGAAACAGAACAGCTCATCCAGCATGTTATGGATACGATAGAACGTACACAACTGATTATTGCGCATCGTCTTGCAACCTTACGCAATTGTGATCGCATTATTGTGATGGATCAAGGGGCGGTTGTTGCGAGTGGAACGCATCATGAACTGATAGCTCAAGACGGAATCTATGCAAGCTTAATCGCAATACAAAATGGAGGTGATCATCATGACAAACGTATTTAAAACCATGCGACGAATATCCAAAATTGGTTCGTGGGCGTTTGTTGGCGCAATTCTAGGCGGTTGTGTTGCCAGTCTCGCAAATTTTGGTCTTAACTTTACGTTTGGAAAGATGACACAGATTTCCATCGAACAAGCTACAGCAGGAACTTTTGATTTACAAATCCTCCTCACAATAACCGGTCTATTCCTCCTTATGTTTCCACTTCTTGTAATGGGACAAACGGGAAATCTTATGGGGGGATTAAACGCAGAGAAACGTCTGAAAGAACACATGATTCATCATATCTTACGTCAAAAAGAAGCAACAATTCGTGCTTCACATACCGGAGATATGATGACCTTATTAACCAGTGATGCGGATGTCATTAATAATTATTATTTCCAAGGATTCAATTACATGTTTATTCATCCTACTGTGGGTGGTCTTGCAGCTTTAATCACAACATTTTTTGTGGATGTACGATTTGGGGTGATTGCGGTTGTGTTGGGAATTGTAAGTGTATGGGTGGCAACACGGTATGCAGACGCAATTCAAAACGATTTCGTATCAGCACGAAATTTTCAAAACAAAGCAACCAATCAAGTCTCTGATATTATTGCGAATGAAACAATGGTGCGTTTGTATAATGCACAGAATACGGTGGTGGATGATTATCGTGAGTTAAACCAAGCGCATGCAAAGGCCCTCATAAATGCGGAAGTTAAAAAGCATCGAGTAACTATGTGGAATGATGGATTTGGGGCTTTGGGTAAAATATTGTTTGTGGGAATTGGCTTTTACTTAGCACGGACCACTGATTTTGAATTTGCGAAGGTAATGTTGTTGTTACCATTACAGGCATCTATTGGATATATGTTTGGAAATTTTGGTGTTGCTTGGAACTATATTTTGGAAGTTCAAACATCTGCGGATCGCATCTTAACGATGTTGGACATGGAATGTGAAGAGGGTCGTATTGATAGACCAGACCTAAGTCTTGGGAAGGGTCATGATTTAATTACCTTTGATCAGGTTCAATTTGGATATCAACCAGATCATACCATTTTAAAGTCTGTTGATTTTACGATCAGTCCACAATCTAAGGTGGCGTTTGTGGGAGAATCGGGAAGTGGGAAGTCAACCATTTTTCAATTACTTCTTGGCTTTTATAAACCCGATCAGGGGCGGATTTTGTTGGATGGAAAGGATGTGCAAGATTATTCACTGCAAAGTGTTCGAAATCAAATTTGTTATGTCCAACAAGAATCCCCCTTGTTCAACACCACCATCCGAGAAAACATTCGTCTAGGCAGTAAAGGCATTGTCAGTGATGCGATGATTGAGGCAGCTGCACGCAAAGCCGCAATCCATGATTTTATTGTATCGCTTCCCCAAGGGTATGATACACATGTGGGCGAACAAGGTGGAATGCTTTCAGGGGGACAACGTCAACGCATCGCAATTGCACGTGCATTGATGAGTGAAGCACCCATTCTCATTATGGATGAACCAACATCCGCATTGGACAGTGAGTCAGAACAACTGATTCAAAAAGCCATCGCAAACATCCAAAACGAAAAAACAATTCTTATTGCGGCACATCGATTGAGCACCATTCGAGATGCTGATAAAATTATTGTATTAAATCAGGGTGTGATTGTGGAAATGGGAACCCATGATTCACTGTTAACAGAGCACGGTGTCTACGAACGCTTTGTGCAGTCCCAACATATTTAAAGGAGTTTACGATGAAATTTGAGAAAAAACTAAATTATGAATTTGAAGCTTATGTAATGTTTCGACGTTTTTTGACCCAAGAGGCCCCTTATGCAGAGGATGCTCATGCGATTCATGATCGCATTGATTCAATTTATAAAGGGTGTGAAGCATCGATGCTTCAAGTTCAAAAAGATTACCCCCATGCAACTGAAATTCTTGAATTACTTGGCAATGAAAAAGCACAACTGTACTATATTCCCTTTAAATGTTTTCTTGAAATCCAAACACGTAATCAAAACGAGATTGAGGCTTTATTGGTCGAAACCATTGAAGATATTTTAAAAGCATTTTTTAGTGAAGGATCCACGCGTCATGAAGGGATTTTCCAGGTAATCAATCATGCATCGTTAAGTTATTCTGAAAAGTGGGCATTAGTAAGTATGGTCGAGTCCGCTGATGTGCTGTCTCACGAGTTTAGAGGTATTGTGACAGACCTTTCAAAACCGCTGAAACAAATGTTATCGGTGTTTGAGCCAGAAATTGAGGTCTTAAACCAAGAGTGGACCGCGCGTCTTGAGTCAAATACTTATATTGAATATCTTCGTGATACGTTTGGAATTGTTTGGGATGATCATGAGGGGATTATTTATCCAAGTGTGATGGCTAATAATTCATTTGTGGATGTAACGTATTTGGGAATTACGATGACAGAAGCATTTTTAAATCGAAATCAACTCAGCGATAAAAATGCATGCAAGATGATGAAAAGTATGGGTGATCCAAGTAAATTTGCGATTTTAAAAGCCTTGAATCATGGACAAAAATACGGAAAGGAACTCGCAACCCTGCTTGATTTAACACCCGCAACCATTTCTTATCACATCCAAGAATTATTAAATGATGGGTTGATTCAATGTGAACCCAGCATCAATAAACGGGTTTATTATAATATTGCGAAAGACAGGGTTCGAGAATTGTTAGTGTTTGTGGAACACGAACTGGAACTCTAAACCAAAACACACTTTAAGAGTGTGTTTTTTTACGGAAATAGAGGAATTAATAATTCAACCATGGATATAGTCCGGGTTAACGTTTTGGATTTTTCAAATGAAAGGGGAAGTCTCTGTGTGGAAACCTCTAAGTCTTTCACAACCGGCGTTAATCCACAATTACGATAGACATCGTATAGATACAAAATGATTTGAGTTGATAATTCGATGAGAATACTCCAGTAGTGTATCAAAAACACAATAAATACATACAAAAATATCAAGATAATAGACAAATAATGCGTTGTACAGCATTGTCTCGAATGATAAAGTTATTTTTAATACGGGGGAAAAAATGTACAAATCAAGTAAAAAAAATTTACTATCAATTATGTTACCAATAATTGTAGTCCAAGTTATTTTTGTTTTAAAGCAAGAAATATTAAATTTCGATGCTTCTTTCTATTATTATACAATAACAAATCCAGGATTCTTTTTTGTTTATTATTTAATAATAATTAGTTTAGAGAGCATATATGCTCTAAATTTCGAATATCTCATCACACAAAATAAATTTGATGATTTAGTAATATTAAGAACTGGATATTTTAAGTATTATTCGAGCAAGATCAAAAACGTAATAAAGCGAACTCTTTTTATTTCGTTGTTACAACAAATTTCGTTACTATTAATCATTATATTTATCAAATCTCCACTGACCTTTGAAGTCAATGATCCGACATTAACGCAAATGTTACCGTTTAGCACACATAATACGATTAATTTCTTTGTTTATTTTTTACTTTCAATTATCGGAACCACAGTTTATTGTGTCTTTTTAAGCAGTTTAATTTATTATATAAAAAATAAATACTTATATACTGCACTAAGTCCATTAATTTCTATCACAACTATTTTTATAGTTGGAGTTTTTATCATTCCATTTACGAATAAATTAAGTGCATTGAAGAACTTATCAATGTATTTCTATGGCTTGGTTATAGGAAATCTTCCAACAGTTGGCAACTTCTCATCGGGAGCAAACAGACTTAACATATTTCTTGCTTCTGTTGTTCTTTACCTTTTAATAGCGATTCTTTTTTATGTTATAACTGTTAAAAAGAGAGAAACAGAAGGATGAACCCAAATAGAAAAATACTTTCGTGTGTTTCAAAGAAACAGTATATCTTGTTGTTTATATTTACAATTCTAAATATAATTGAATACGCTCTTATTTATAATTCAGGAGCGCGTGCTATCGCTGTTTTGTTGAATCATAATTTTTATTGGATGAGTTTAAATGTTGTATGTCTAATAATTGGTTTTACTATAGTTTATAAAATCTCAAAAACAAAAATTTTTCTGTTGGCTCGTGTAAATGATCGCGAATTATCGATAAGGTTACAGAGGACTATTTTTTTAATTTTTTGCTATGGTACGCTAGCACATATAATACCCGTAATATTTTTTGTTAAATTTGAATTTCTCACAATTTTATTTATCTATATCTTGTCACTACTTTTACTGTACTACAGTATATCTTTACTCTTATCCTTCGTAATTTATTTTAATAACCGATATTTTTTATTTGTTTCGCTCTTAAGTTTTTTGTTAACTTTTGGATTTCACGTTGTGTTTATGTCAGTTTTATAAAAAGGAGTAACCTATGTTAATATTAGAAAATATAAAAAAAAGCTATAAGGATTTAACTGTTTTAGAAAATCTAAATTTAGAACTAAACGATCATTCAATCATTTATATAAAAGGTAAAAACGGATGCGGTAAATCAACTTTATTAAAAATTATATCTGGAATACTAAAAGCGGATGATGGCAGCATAAAAACCAATTATAAAAATATAGGGGCTCTTATTGAAAATCCCTCTTTTATAGAAGACCAAACATTAATAAAAAACCTCAAATTTTTATTTAATATAAAATCAAATTTTAATTATGAATATGTAAAAGAATTAGCAGACGCTTTTGATTTAGAGATCGATAGTAAAATCAAAATGAAAAATTATAGTGTTGGGATGAGACAGAAAGCGGGTCTAATTCAGGCAATCATGGAAGATCAAGATCTTATTCTGCTTGACGAGCCAACACGCGGTCTCGATGATGAATCTATCTTAAGTTTCACAAATATAATCAGTAATATGAAGGCGAAAACTATAATAATTTGTTCACATGATGAAATAGAAGACATAAATTTTGATAAGAAATTAGAGCTCGTAAATGGTAAATTGGAAAAAATATAGATTTTTCTTACTTAACCTATTATTAATATTGTCTTGTATAACAAAAAATATCGTAGAGAGTAGTCAGATTGAACACCTTATTTTTAAAATCCCTTCGAGTAATTTCACATTAATGAAACTTTGTGCTTCTCTATTAGTTTCTATTTTTAATATTCTATATGTATTTGATTTCTTGACTCCGTATTTGGATGTTGAGACAAATATTAAAATCAGAAAAAAAGAGAAGTATTATTATTTTATATTTGAAAAATTAATATTCTCAATCATAACAATTTTTACGACAAATTCGCTTTTTATTTATTTTGTTCAAGCAGATTCTTTAGGTGTTTTCAGACATTTAGAATACTACTTATTACTTTGTCTTTTTGGAATCATGTTTCTTTATAACAAGAAAAATTCACACATTACTTTTTTTGTGTCTTTAGTAGCGATGATTGCTTATAGACTTATTTAAAGGGAATCAATTCATTTGTAATTACAAAATTAACCAAGGATTTCGTTCAGTGTTCACACATTGTTGTTTGTGAAACATGAATTCTAAGCAAAAAAACACACTTCTAGAGTGTGTTTTTTTTACGGTAATAGAGGTTTTAATGATTCAATCATGGATAAAACTGCGGTTGTTCCCCCTTCGGTTAGGTACCAAACTTCAGGATCCACATAGATGATATGGCCATTTTGGTAAGCTCGCGTTGCTTTCACAAAGGCATTGTCCATCAAGACTTCCGCATTTCCTTCACCACCGGTTACCCGGGAGCGATCCATTACAAGGATAAAGTCAGGGTTAAGGTCTTGGATTTGCTCAAAGGAGAGGGTAGAACCATGGGTTGAGACATCAAATTGTTTGGATACGGGCGTAAATCCGAAATCACGGTACACATGATCATAGCGGCTTTCAGGTCCGAAGGCTTTAATCTCATTACCATTGGCCATTAAGAAAAGCAAGGTGCCCGTTTGTTTTTGTGCTTCATTTTTGAATGCATCTACCTGACTTTCTAAATCAGTCATCAAGCCTTCAAGATCACGTCCTGGGTATAGTTGATGAAGTACCTCAGTATTTGCCTTCATGGATGCGATTAAGCCATCGGGATGACTGTCTCTTCCCATATAGATGGTAGGGGCAATTTTTGAGAGGGCTTCGTAATGTTTGGCACTGCGACCTGAGATAACGATAAGATCCGGTTGTGCTTCGCTTATGCGTTCATAATTGGGCTCAAAAAGCGTACCAATATCGGTAAGGTTTGGATCCAACTTTGACTTAAGCGTTGTCGTTAAGGAGGCAGTAGGGACCCCGGAAATTGGTAAATCATAGGATTCCATCATATCAATGATTCCCATATCAAAGACAAATACGTTCTGTGGGTTTTCGTTAACCTCGGTTGTTCCTAATTTATGTGTAATGGGAAGAGTGGTATCTTTTGTTTTTTGAGGTGTACATCCCGTCACGAAGATGAGGGCAAAGCACACGATTAATGTTTTAAAGTTCATAGTTCCTCGTTTCTACACAACATTGTTTGATTGTGTTATGGGTGAAAATTGTAAAGTCTAAATCATAAAGCTGTTTTAGGATGGGTTGTGTTAGCGTTGAATCAACGGCGCCATGCGCAATGCATTCCCCATCTTTTAAGCAAACAACCGCATCACAATACCGATATACCATATTTACATCGTGCATAATCATGACGATGGTTTTATTGCGATGGGTTACGAAATGGTTCAGGCATTGCATGAATTCATGAGCATGTTTTAAGTCCAGATTATTTAACGGTTCATCCAAAAGAATTATTTCGGTATCTTGAGCTAAGACCATCGCGATATAGACACGCTGAAGCTGACCTCCGGAAAGGGTTTGGATGGATTGGTCTTTAAAATCCCAACATTCCATGTCTTGAAGGCATGTCCTCACAATTTGATGATCTTCTTCCGTTAGTTGACGTGGATTATGGGGGTAACGACCGTAGGATACAAGATCGTAGACACTTAAATTCAAGTTATGGTGATTGCGTTGTTTTAAAATCGAAACGTGTTTCGCAAAATCAATGGCTTTGAAGGTTTGGATATCGTTGTCGTTAAGATATGTTTTCCCTGATGAGGGATGGGATAATCGTCCAATTAGATTGAGTAAGGTTGATTTACCCGATCCATTTTCGCCAAGAATGGCGGTCATAGCACCTTTTTGAATTGTGATTGCACAGTTCTCTAAGGCATTAAGGGTCCCATAGGTTTTAGTAAGGCTTTCTGTTTTAATCATGTTTACGCTCCTTAATCATAAAAATAATTAGTGTCAATGAGCCAATCAAATTAATCAAAACGGTGATGGTTCCGGTGAAATTAAAAAGACGTTCAAAGATAAGTTGGGATCCGAGAAGCAGTATAAAGGCTAGAAGCGTTCCGGTGATGATAATCGGTTTTGTTCTAGCATTTGGACACAGTTCTTGGGCTAAATTGCTGGTCAGTAGACCAAGAAACGTTAGTGGTCCGACAAGACTTGTGACAAGGGAACTTGCGAGAATGACAAGAAATAAGACTTCCTTGTGGACCAAAGGGACATCCACACCTAAACTTTGTGCAGTATCATCCCCAAGGACTAAAACATCAAACTGGTGGCGTTTGTGGTTGTAGATGCCGATGATGAGAAGCGTAAGCAACACGGAAATTCTTAAAAATTGTGGTTGGATGGCATTAAAGGATACAAAGTTTTGACTTTGAAGGATACTGAATTCCAGCGGATCCATCATCATTTGTAGGGTTGTGGAGAGTGCACCCATTAAGGTTGAAAAGACTGTCCCAATTAGAAGCATCAAATAGATGTCATTTCCACATCGATTTAAGATTTTTGGGTAGATCATGAGGCCGATGATCGACATGGTGAATAAGGCGATTAGTGGATTAAGCATCGGATTGTTTAGAATCATAAGACACCCGATTTGAATCAAAAGGTACAGGCGTTCAAAGCCCAATAAAGCCGGAGAGACAATGCGGTTATGGGTTAGCCTTTGAAATAACGTTGTGCTCAGATTAACTAGATACGAAGTGATGCATAGGGTGAGGATTTGAACGCATCGTCGCTGAAAGATATACGCGCTGTTTAAGGCACTCCCCAAATAATAAACAGCACAGATAAAGGCAATCCATCCTAAGATTTTTTTATAATTCATGGCGAATCATTCCTAGAAATCCCAAAGACCCAACAATTCCCAAAATAAATCCTACGGGAAGCTCGTAGGGGAAGATTACGATGCGTGCAATAAGATCACATCCTAAGACCAGGCATGACCCATAAAGCCCACACAGTAAAAATGAGTTGGATGATCCATAACGCATGGCAATCATATTGGGGACAATCAAGCCTATAAAAGGCAGTGTTCCCACCGTCACCACGACCGAAGCGGTAAGCAGTGATACGAGCACCAAAGCAAGGTTCATTACGGACTTAGGTTTTAAGCCAAGATTCCGCGCAAAATCATCGCCAAGGGATAGAATATCGAATGTACGGGCGGCAAATAATGCACACAATAACAGCGGAACGGCCGTAAAAAGCAACTCATAACGCCCTGCAATCATTTGAGTAAACGATCCCGTCATCATCCCTCCTAAAGCTTGCATTAAATCAAACTTAAGGGCTAAAAAGGTGGTGATCGATTCAATCATGGTTCCGACCATAATCCCGAGAAGTGGAATAAAGACTACATTTTTTAAGGGAATTAGACGTAAGAGCCTCAAAAAAAGGGCGGAACCTAAAATCGCAAAGCCATAGGCAAGCAAAGTCTTATGGAGTAATGATGCCCCTGGAAAGACAATCAACGCGATGAGAATTCCCATCCGGGCTGCATCCATCGTAACAGCGGTTGAGGGAGACACAAACCGGTTACGCGTCACCTTTTGCATCATCATTCCCGAAATGGCTAATGAACTACCGGTAAGAATAATCGCGCAAAGACGGGGAAGACGGCTTGTAAGCAGAATCGACCACGCATCGCTACTCCCTGTAATCAAGGCGTTAAAAGACAAGGGCAAGACACCTACAAATAATGATCCAAAACTAAGAATCAATAAGAACATTCCTGCCCATGTGGTGTGTCGATCTTTAAGCGTAAAACGAATAAACATATTCTCGATTCCTTTCTGTTACTGCCCTTTTAGTGTATGGAAGTGCTTTAGAACACACAAGCAAAACATTAATTAAGTTTGGCTCTTTTTTCACAAACTCTTAATAATCAGGCCTGATTCCGATTGGAAATGACATTTTAGAGGTCTAAATGATACTGGTTTTCGTTATCTTGTGAAAAATTACGCTTCATCTACAAAAACCACCCTGATTGCGCTTCTAAAATAAACGTTTTGTGAAAAGCGTTCATTTTATGACAGAAATTGAATTTTTCAGGACAAGAAAGTGGTCTTTATGTGTGGAAATGATACGATGTCGTTGTAGAAAAGTGTCCGTATATGTGTTTAATGGATTGAAGGTAGTCAAAAAGGAGTTTTTGTCTTTTAATTATTAAACGAAATTAAGATATTTTTGTGTATAATTGAAATTTTCAAACAGATGGATTTAGCATAATTATCCCATATAGGCTAATTAAAGCGATGAAATTGTATATGTCGATGAAAAAGAAGTAATGATTGTGATTCTTTGAAAAGAACGGGTCATTGAATATCATGGTGATGTAAAACTATTTCTTATTTAGAAACTGCTACGAATAAGTGAGGAACGCCATATAGAACACTTCAAAAACCATGGTGTGGATACACAATTAAACAAGCAAATGACTATGATGTAGAAGGCTTGAATTATAGATTGATACGCTCTTTTAGCAATACAAAAATTTGCGGAAATAACACTAGCATCTATACCAACAATACCAACCTATATTATCTTAAACTGGAGTAAACAGTCACGTGCTACTTATAGCGGTATGCGTGTTTGTGTTGAATTTCTAATCGTTTTCAAAATAGAAAAGATCAGTCTTTGACCCAGAAAGGAAAAAAATAATGACTACGATCTTAATCGTTCTTGTCTTGCTATTAGGATGTTCAAAATCAAACAAACCAAATGATGAACAAAAAGCAAAAATAAACGAAGCTACTGATCGTTTAATGAACGCAAATGCGGTCAACATTGACTTAGTGCTTGAGATGAAACCAGAAAAACGCGAACAGCTTAACGATGCCGTGTCCGCAAATATGGGAATTAAATATGCGAAAGCAAGATTACCGCTTGATTTTGATTTAATTTTTAAAATTAACGTACCCGATGAAGACGATGCATCGATGAACATCTATAAAAAAGGTTCTGATGTTTATATGGACTTTATGGAACAAAAAATGAAGATTGATATTAAACAAATTCCACAAGTTGGTACAATCTTAGAATTTCCATTTAGTGATATACAATCCAAAACTACGGATATTAATTTTGACAAAGCAACCGTCGTATTGGAAAACAATCAACTTGTTTATACCTTCGACTTAAATGATCTTTTACAATCCGATACATTTAAAAAAGCATTGGCAGAACAAGGTCATGATGTAGACTTAGATTTTAAGCAAGGTCAAGCGATTGTGAAGGTAGGGGAAGAGATTGAAAACATGGACCTCAGCTTTATGGTAACTGAAAAGAATTCGATGGAATTGATGGAATTAATGATTACAACTGAAGTTGTTGGGTTAAATGATTCAGTAGAAATGTCATTCCCAAACTTTGATGCATTCATCGACATGACTCAACTATACCAGTAAATATTAGTAAAATTTACGCAATAAAAAAAGCAAGAAAATAACATTTCTTGTTTTTTTATTACATTGCATTAATCTTGTAAACTGATAAAATAAACTTAGAAGAAGCCAAGAATTGGCCTTGGGAGGTAGTATGAAAGTTTTAGTTACAGGTGGTGCTGGTTATATTGGGAGTCATACATGTGTTGAATTATTAAACCAAGGATTTGAAGTTGTTGTGGTTGATAATTTAAGTAACTCAAGTGTCGAAGCACTCAAACGTGTTGAAGCAATTACTGGAAAAACCGTTACGTTTTATGAAACCAATGTTCTTGATAAACCAAGTCTAAATGCAATTTTTGAAAAGGAATCCGTGGATGCTGTCATTCATTTCGCAGCCTTAAAAGCTGTGGGTGAAAGTGTATCCAAACCTTTAGAGTATTATCAAAATAATATTACAGGAACACTTACTCTTTGTGAGGTGATGCGTGATAATGATGTAAAGAATATTATCTTTAGTTCATCCGCAACGGTTTATGGAGCACCTAAAACCGTTCCAATTAATGAATCATTCCCACTTTCCACAACAAGTCCATATGGAAGTACAAAACTCATGGCAGAAGATATGTTGCGTGATTTAAATATTGCAGATCCTTCATGGAACGTTGTGATTTTACGTTACTTTAATCCAATTGGTGCCCATGAGTCAGGAACGATCGGCGAAGATCCAAAAGGTATTCCAAATAATCTTGTTCCTTACATCACTCAAGTGGCAGTTGGAAAATTAGATCATCTATCTGTATTTGGAGATGACTATGACACGGTTGATGGTAGTGGTGTTCGCGATTACATTCACGTGGTTGATATTGCTTTAGGCCATGTGGCTGCACTTAAGAAAATGACAGAAACACCAGAATACCGTGTTTATAATCTTGGTACAGGTCAAGGATATTCTGTTCTAGAGATGGTTAAAGCATTTAGTGATGTAGTCGGTCATGAAATTCCTTATCAAATTAAAGAACGTCGCCCCGGTGACATTGCGGAATGTTATGCTGATCCACAAAAAGCTCGTGAAGAGTTAGGATGGGAAGCAAAACGTGATCTTCATAAAATGTGTGAAGATTCATGGAACTGGCAAAAATCAAATCCTAACGGATACGAACAATAATCAGGAAAAGGAGTTCCAAATGGTGGAGTAGTAAACTAAAAGTAGACAAGTAAAAAAGACTTGTCTACTTTTTTTGTGTAATAATAAAATCAGAGATAAAACGGAGGTATTAATGATGGGAAGACCCAAAGGCGGATTAAATAATAAA